>NZ_JAZDCU010000009.1:0-243436 GCF_036324085.1 Pseudomonas auratipiscis | reverse complement strand
GCACAATTGGACTCGAACCAACGACCCCCACCATGTCAAGGTGGTGCTCTAACCAACTGAGCTATGTGCCTGCTGTGGGGCGCATAATACGCAGGTGCGCACCTGTCGTAAAGCGAAATTTCATAAAAAAATCAGCAGCTTTAGTGTGCCTGGCTCGCGTGGGCACCGCAGCAAATCCAGGCCAACAAAAAAGGGCCCACCTCTCGGTGAGCCCTTCTAGACCGCCCAGCAGGGGGCGGATTTGATTTGGTAGGCACAATTGGACTCGAACCAACGACCCCCACCATGTCAAGGTGGTGCTCTAACCAACTGAGCTATGTGCCTGCTGTGAGGCGGCATTCTACGGAATCGGCTGACAGTGTCAACTCTTTTTTTTACGCTAAGCCACTGAATCTTAAAAATATTTGGCTAAAGCCGGGGTAAAGGATTTTTAACACACGACTAGCGGGTGTTTATTATTATTGATAGCATCGGTACAGTCGTAAAAAATATAAAACAGAGGTTTCGCAGCATGGCCAATACCCCCTACCCTCAGTCCTACTACGCCGCATCGGCCAATCCGGTACCGCCGCGCCCGGCGCTGCAGGAAGAGGTACAGACCGATGTCTGCGTGATCGGCGCCGGCTACACCGGTCTGTCCAGCGCCTTGTTCCTGCTGGAAGCCGGCTTTAGTGTCACCGTGCTGGAAGCCGCCAAAGTCGGTTTCGGCGCTTCGGGCCGCAACGGTGGCCAGATCGTTAACAGCTACAGCCGCGACATTGACGTCATCGAGCGCACTGTCGGTCCTAAGCAGGCTCAACTGCTCGGTCAAATGGCCTTTGAAGGCGGACGCATCATTCGCGAGCGCGTAGCCAAGTACAACATCCAGTGCGACCTTAAGGACGGCGGCGTATTCGCAGCCCTGACGTCCAAGCAAATGGGCCACCTGGAATCGCAAAAACGCCTGTGGGAACGCTACGGTCATACTCAACTGGAGCTGATGGACCAGAAGCGCATCCGTGAAGTGGTCGATTGCGATCAGTACCTGGGTGGCATGCTCGATATGAGCGGCGGTCACATTCACCCACTGAACCTGGCCCTGGGCGAAGCTGCGGCGGTCGAGTCGCTAGGCGGCAAGATCTACGAGCAATCCCCGGCTGTGCGAATCGAGCGTGGTGCCAACCCGGTGGTGCACACCCCGCAAGGTAAAGTGCGCGCCAAGTTCATCATTGTTGCCGGCAACGCCTACCTGGGCAATCTGGTACCGGAACTGGCGTCCAAGTCGATGCCGTGCGGCACCCAGGTAATCACTACCGAACCGCTGGGCGATGATTTGGCGCGTCAATTGTTGCCGCAAGACTACTGCGTCGAAGACTGCAACTACCTGCTCGACTACTACCGCCTGACCGGTGACAAGCGTCTGATCTTTGGTGGTGGCGTGGTCTACGGTGCACGTGATCCGGCGAACATCGAAGCGATCATCCGGCCGAAGATGCTCAAAGCCTTCCCGCAACTCAAGGACGTGAAAATCGATTACGCCTGGACCGGTAACTTCCTGCTGACCCTGTCGCGCCTGCCTCAGGTAGGTCGTCTGGGTGACAACATCTATTACTCCCAGGGTTGCAGCGGCCACGGCGTTACCTATACCCACTTGGCGGGCAAGGTGCTGGCTGAAGCACTGCGCGGACAAGCCGAACGCTTCGATGCGTTCGCCGAACTGCCGCACTATCCCTTCCCTGGCGGCCAACTGTTGCGCGTACCGTTCAGCGCCCTGGGCGCTTGGTACTACACCCTTCGCGACCGCTTGGGCTTCTAAGCCCTGGCTGCTTCCAGGCTGTCACTGCCCCAAGGCACTGACGGCCTGGCGAGCTGCTTGTTCCTGGCCCGCCTGGGCCAGGTCATTGGCCGCCTTCAGCCAACGCTGACGGTCAACCTGAGCGGGCAACTGGCCCGGCTGCTGTACCAGTACCGCCCAACTCCCCTGCTTGTTCCAAGCCGATGTGAAATCATCAAAATCCATCAGCATGCGTCGATTCATCCCGGCACGCAGCAACACGCGTTCCTTGTAGCGATCGTAGCCGACCAGCAAGGCATAGCGCGGCTCGCCCCAGAATGCCGAACCCTCTTCGAACCGCAGCAACACCGGATTGCCCGCAGACACCTGGGTCAGCAGTGCGTTGAGTTTCGGTTCGAGAGGATAGACCACCATCCCATACTGACGGGCAACGTTCTGCATCGAGTCCTGTAGTTTGTCCACCCCTTGCGGCAGGCCCAATGGCTGCTCAAGCAACCCCGGGGTAATGCGTACGCCTTGTTGCGAAAGTATGGCTGCCAGGGCCATGGGTGCGCTTTGGTTGGCGTTGCCACGATAGAAAGGTACAGAGCCTATTTCTACCCGCTGGGCCAGACCCTGGATCGGAGCTGCAGGTTGACTGGCACAAGCGACTAACGCGAGCGTCAGTGCACACGCAGCCAGCAGGCGGCCTGAGGCTATCGCAAATAAGGTGTTAGACAGTGGCAGCATGAACACTCACTTGTGCTGATGCCCGGCAGACAGCGCCCGGCCTGGGTTGCGATCATAGGCCGGTAGAAGGCGCGGGTATAGTGTGAAGAGGACTTAGAACAAAGCGGCCCAAGGCTCTAGACCATCGGTCAATAGCCGGCAACACGGCTTCGGCTAGACTCTAGTGGAGTCCGCGTGGCGAGCAAAATGGGCTGGCCATGGACCTGAGGAGGCACACATGAGCCTGACAATGGCAATATTCATGCTGGTTGGCGCCTGGTTGAGCGTTGCCGCCGCCATGCTCTGGGGGGTGCTGCGGATCGCCCGCCGCCATCATACCCACCATACTTTGCCCAAAACCACCAACGACGCTGTACCCGTCCGGCGTAGCCGCCGGCATGCCAATGCGCATTGATTTGCAATGCTGAGATATGACGGTGGCGGTCCCAAAAAATGATCCGTACCGCCCGTAACAGCACAAGCAGTTGCCCCCGCAAGAGCAACTGCCCGGCTGCTTACATCATTCTTGCGAAGCTTCGCGTTTGATACGCGCCCTGCGCGACATGATGTTCAACATTTCAATCACAGTAGAGAACGCCATCGCTGCATACACATAACCTTTCGGTACATGGGCACCAAAGCCTTCGGCGATCAGGGTCATACCGATCATGATCAGGAAGCCCAGCGCCAGCATTACTACGGTCGGGTTATCGTTGATGAACTTGGCCAGCGGGTCAGCAGCGACCAACATCACAATTACCGCGCTCACTACGGCAATGATCATGATAGGCAGATGCTCTGTCATGCCCACGGCAGTGATGATGCTGTCAATCGAGAAGACGATGTCCAGAATCAGGATCTGACCGATCGCAGCGGCAAAGCCTAGCGTGACAGTCGACGAGGCCTTGGCTTCAGCCTGGGCACGTGGGTCGACGCTCTCGTGAATTTCCTTGGTCGCTTTCCACAGCAGGAACAAGCCACCCGCAATCAGAATCATGTCCTTCCAGGAGAAGGTATGACCAAACACCTCGACAACCGGCTCAGTCAACTGCACGATCCAGGCCACGGTGCTCAATAGGCCCAGGCGCATGACCAGCGCCATGCTGATACCGATGCGGCGCGCTTTGGAGCGAAATTCCACAGGCAACTTGTTGGTCAGGATGGAGATGAAGATCAAGTTATCAATGCCGAGCACGATCTCCATGGCCACCAGGGTGGCAAGGGCTACCCAGGCGGTCGGGCTTGCAGCGAGTTCCAACAAGTATTCCATTAATCATTCCTGCATCGAGATAAGGGTGGGTCAGATTTCTTTGGAGCTGTCGTCGCGCTCGGACTTGGCGGTTTTTTCACCCTCGGAGCCGGTGGCTTCGCTCAACGCCTGCTGGGCGGCGTCGTTAGTCTTGTCGATAGCTTCCTTGGCCGACTCGGCTGCCTGGTTGAGCATCTGCTGCGCGGATTTTTCCGCCTGCTCGCAACCGCTCATGGCAAACAGGGCCAACAGCAACACCAAGGGTGTTCCAATGGATTTTAGGTGCAACATATGAAGATCTCCGTGTCGATGATCGATGCCCACTCAGTGGCAACGTGATGGCTGGGGATTCTAAATATCTAGATACATCAGGAAAATTCGTATTTTCAGCAGTTATACTTCGGTTTTTACGAATCGAGATGCCACATGCTCAACTACCGACAGTTGCATTACTTCTGGGTGGTAGCCCGCACGGGCAGCATCGTGCGGGCCAGCGAGCAACTGAACCTGACCCCGCAAACCATCAGTGGACAGATCAGCCTGCTCGAACAAACTTATGGCATTGAACTGTTTCGCCGGGTCGGGCGGCAGTTGGAACTGAGTGAAAGCGGGCGTCAGGCGCTGACCTACGCCGAACAGATGTTTCAAATTGGCGGTGAGCTGGAAGCAATGCTGCGTGCTCGCCCAGATGAGCAGCAAATTCTTTTTCGCGTGGGGGTGGCCGATGTGGTGCCCAAATCCATTGTCTACCGATTGCTGGCACCGACCATGGAAATGGAAGATGCCCTGCGCCTGAGTTGTCGCGAAGACAAGCTGGAACGCCTGCTCGCAGACCTGGCGATTCAACGCCTGGACCTGGTGATATCCGACAGCCCCATGCCCAGCCACCTGGACATCAAGGGCTACAGCCAGCGCCTGGGGGAATGTGGCATCAGCTTTTTCGCCACCCCTGCCCTGGCCGCCAGCCTGAGCGAAACGTTCCCCGCCTGCCTGCAACATGCCCCTTTACTGATCCCCGGGCATGAAACCGTCGTTCGTAGCCGCTTGCTGCGCTGGTTCGCCGAGCAGCAGATTCAACCGCGAATCGTTGGCGAATTCGACGACAGCGCGCTCATGCAGGCCTTCGGTCAATCCGGTAGCGGTATCTTCATTGGCCCTAGTGTCATCGCCGATGAAGTCTGCCGCCATTACGGCGTGGAACTGATCGGCCAGACCGACGCCGTCATCGAGTCGTTCTATGCCATTTCGGTGGAGCGCAAGGTCAAGCATCCGGGCATCATCGCAATCACCGAAGGGGCCCGGCGCCAGTTGTTCAACTGGTAGCGACGCTACCGCGTACTCGCATCAACCCCAGCGCCAGCAGTACCGACAACCCGATCAGCAGTGCCGCGACGTAACCGAGGCTGGCCAGGCCGAGGCTTTCGATCACTCGCCCCCCAACAATCGCGCCAAGGCCAATCCCCAGGTTGGCCCCGGCAATGTTCAATGAAGCGGCGAAAGCCGGCGCCTGGGGCGCGGCCTTGATCAGACGCACGTGACTGACCAGAAACAGTGCCGCCTGGGTTGTACCCCAAATCGCCAGCGCGCCGATCAGGCCGTAAGTAGAGTGAATACTCGGTACCAGGGCGACCAGACCAACCAGCATCAACGCGCAAAAGCCGCCCGAGGCCAGCAACGGATGTCGATCCACCGCTCGCCCGCCCAAGCTGTTGCCGATCAGGCCGACAGCGCCAAAGCCCATCAAATACCAGCCTACCCGAGTCCCATCAAATCCAGCCAGGCGCTCCAGAATGTCGGCCAGATAGGTATAAACAGTGAACATGCCGCTGAACACCAGCACCGAGAGCAGCACATGCCCCTGGAGCAAGCGGCTGCGCAAAATACCGAATTGCCCGCGTAGGGAGGTGGCCTGGTTATGGCGAGGGGTGTGCGGCAGATAAAGTTGCAGCAGCAACGCCTTGGCCAGGGCCAACACTGCCAGCAACGCGAAAGCGGCGCGCCAGCCCAGGGCGTCACCTACCAAGGTGCCGACAGGAATGCCGAACACCGTGGCACACACCACGCCGAAACTGATCTTGGATATCGCCCGCCCGGCGTACGCCGGCCCGACAATATCAACGGCCGTTTCACTGGCCAACGACCAGAATACCGGCAACCCCAGCGCCGGCAGCAGCCGTGCCAGCCCCATCACGTAGATATTCGGCGCAATGGCTGCCAGCAGATTGCAGGCGGCGAACAGCAACAGAATGCCGACGAACAGACGCTTGCGGTCCAAGCGTGCACACCAGGCGGTAAGAAAAGGGCCGAAGCAGGCCACGGTAAAGGCAAACAACGTCACCAACAGTCCAGCCTGGGGCACACTCACCGCCAGGTCGCGAGCGATGCCCGGCAGTAACCCGACGATCACGAACTCAGTAGTCAGTACAGTGAAGCCGGCAGCAGCCAGCAGCAGAATCGGCAGTAACATCTACACTCCAGCGTTCTAAACATTCACGGCGCTTAGCCGTTTCCAAGGGGCGCGCATACTACACGCCCGTCCCACGCACTGACACAGGCAATCACCAATTGTGACCCGCTGTGCTAAAGTCGCGCCCCTTTCATGGTCCTGGTCGCCTGTACTGCGGTACGTCCTGGCACCGCAACGGGCCGGCTGCCCCTTTACAAGACTGAGAAACACCCGACATGACCCCTGTTCTAAAGCTGTTGAACCGTACCAGTCTGGTACTACAGATCATGATCGGCCTTGTGGCCGGTATTGCCCTGGCGTTGACTGCCCCCCAGATCGCTCTGGACCTGGGCTTTATTGGCAAGGTGTTTGTCTCGGCGCTGAAGGCTGTGGCGCCAATCCTGGTGTTTATCCTGGTAATGGCCTCTATCGCCAACCATAAACACGGCACCGAAACGCACATCCGCCCGATTCTGGTCCTGTATCTGTTCGGTACCTTTGCCGCCGCCGTCGTCGCGGTGGTCGCCAGCATGCTCTTCCCATCGAACCTGGCGTTGAGCACCTCGGATGTCGCCTTGAGCGCGCCCGGCGGTATTGCCGAGGTCCTTCAGAGCTTGCTGCTGAGCGTCGTCGACAACCCGGTGAGCGCCCTGATGAACGCCAACTTCATCGGCATCCTGGCCTGGGCCATCGGTCTGGGTGTGGCTATTCGTCACGCCGGGCCCACGACTCGCACGGTGGTCGAAGACCTGTCCAACGGTGTCACTCTGATCGTTCGCGTGGTGATTCGTTTCGCCCCGCTGGGTATTTTCGGCCTGGTCGCCTCGACCCTCGCCCAATCGGGCCTGGACGCCCTGCTTGGTTACCTGCATTTGTTGGCTGTGCTGATCGGCTGCATGTTGTTCGTGGCACTGGTGATCAACCCGCTCATCGTGTTCTGGAAAATTCGCCGCAATCCCTTCCCGCTGGTGCTTCTGTGCCTGCGTGAAAGCGGGATCACCGCATTTTTCACCCGCAGTTCGGCGGCCAACATTCCCGTCAACCTGGCCCTGAGCGAGCGTCTTGGCCTGCATGAAGACACCTATTCGGTCTCGATCCCACTGGGTGCGACCATCAACATGGCGGGCGCGGCAATCACCATTACCGTGCTGACACTGGCAGCAGTACACACCCTGGGTATTGCCGTCGACATCCCGACCGCCATCCTGCTCAGTGTTGTAGCTGCCGTCTGCGCCTGTGGCGCTTCGGGTGTCGCCGGTGGTTCGCTGCTGCTGATCCCGCTGGCCTGCAGTCTGTTCGGCATCCCCAGCGAAATCGCCATGCAGGTCGTGGCTGTCGGCTTCATCATCGGTGTCCTGCAGGACTCGGCGGAAACCGCGCTGAACTCCTCTACCGACGTGCTGTTCACCGCTGCCGCCTGCATGGGCGAAGAGCGCCGCAACGCCTGAGCATGACCCGCAGCCGGTGTGCCCTGCACCGGCTGCTTGTGTTTTACCCTGCCGCGCACCTAGGCTAGAGGCCTTACTTCGCATAGAGACAGGGTCATGTCCGACGATCAGCAATCCCCTTCCGAAGCCCGCTTCAACAGCACCGAGATCCGCGTACTTGGCTCACTGATCGAAAAACAAGCCACCAGCCCGGAAACCTACCCGCTGACCTTGAACGCCCTGGTGCTGGCCTGTAATCAGAAAACCAGCCGTGAACCGGTGATGAACCTGAGCCAAGGCCAAGTCGGCCAGGCCCTGCGCGCCCTTGAAGGCCAAGGCCTGACGCGCTTGCAGATGGGCAGCCGCGCAGACCGCTGGGAGCACCGCGTGGACAAGGCCCTGGAACTGGTGCCAGCGCAAGTCACCTTATTGGGACTGATGTTCCTGCGCGGTCCGCAGACGGTGAACGAACTGCTGACCCGCAGCAGCCGCATGCATGAATTCGAGGACAGCGAACAAGTGCTGCATCAGCTTGAGCGCCTGATTGCCCGAGGCTTTGCCTTGCACCTGCCGCGCCAGGCAGGCCAGCGCGAAGACCGTTACACCCATGCCCTGGGTGATCCTGCCGAGATCGAGGTCATTCTTGCTGCACGCCAACAAGGGCCGGAACGCAGCGCAGGTGGCGCAGTATCACTCGAGCGCATCGAGGCACTTGAAGCACGAATTGCCGCGCTGGAAGAGCGGCTGGCGCAATTGGAATAAATCGACGAATTATCCGCCGGGGTCAAGGCCTACGCTCTGGCGTAGGCCACTGCCTGCGCTACCTGCTCAGCCGTCGGCCGCACACCGGTGTACAGTACGAACTGCTCCAGTGCTTGCAGGGCAATCACTTCCAGCCCGGTAATTACCGCTTTGCCCTGCGTCTGGGCCTCGATGATCAGCGGCGTACGCGCCGGCATCGCCACGACATCGAACACCATCTGCGCCGCCGAGATCGCCTCAAGGCCAAACGCCAGTTGCTCGGCCTCGATGCCGCCCGCCATGCCGATCGGCGTCACATTGATCAGCATCGGAGGGCACAAATCTCCCAGCTCCGCCAGCCAACGGTAGCCGCAGCTGTCGGCCAACTGGCGACCCGCCTGCTCATTGCGCGCAACGATGGTGCCTTGGGCAAATCCTGCATCGCGCAAGGCGCTGGCCACTGCCTTGGCCATACCGCCGCTGCCACGCAACGCAAAGGCGGTACCCGGATCCACGCGATGCTGCTCGAGCAATTGGCGCACGGCCAGGTAATCAGTGTTATAGGCCTTGAGCCTACCGGCGTCGTTGACGATGGTGTTGATCGACTCGATAGCCGCGGCCGACGGGTCGATCTCATCGACCAGGGCCATACAGGCTTCTTTAAAAGGCATCGACACACCACAACCGCGAATGCCCAAGGCGCGTATGCCGCCAACTGCCGCTGGCAGATCTTGCGTGGTCATGGCCTTGTAGTAGTAATCAAGACCCAGTTGCTGGTACAGGTGATTGTGAAAACGTACACCAAAGGTACCGGGACGACCGGCCAGCGAAATGCACAACACAGTGTCTTTGCTGGGAACATGGGCCATAGGGCTCTCCTCTGCGATCGAGAAGGCATTATGCACACATGTATCGACTGACGTTGCATGACGAGGGTCGATGACAGTGATGAGCACTATCGAGCGGGTTGATTTCAACCGGCGCACCGCAGCCCTTAAGGTAGGCCCATGAATCGCAGGAGAGTCCCCATGGCCCCTATCAACATTATGTCCGTAATCGGTAGCGCCGTTCCCGCCTCGCTAAGGAACCTGGGCCTGCTGGCTTGCTGGTATCTGGTTCGCGATGGTGAACAAGTGTCCGGACCGCTGACTTCACTGACTGCCGCCCAGAACCTGGCCAGCCACATGCAGAACACCCGCCTTCACGCCTGAGGCAACTCGATCGGTTTTATCGTGCGTTGCTCCGCACTCCCCTTGCCCCGCCCTTTGGCGGGGCTTTTTATGGCCGGGCGAAAGTCATTACAAAAAATATGGAAAAGTGCTTTACCTTCCAATCGTGTCAAGGTTGAGACTGCGCCGTATCCACTGATACCGGTCCTGCGGTCCCGGGGTTGCAACCCCTGGCGAAGGCGTCGGAGAAGCCGATTTTTCCAACGGAGTAATCATGATGACAACAGTTAAGAACTTGCTTTTGGCTGCGGTGCAAATTGGTTTGCTGGCCTGGACGGGCGCCACCTTCGCCACCGACAAAATCTATATGGCCAATGAAGGGGCCGACACGGTCAACGTGCTGGACGCTGCATCGTTGAAAACGCTGGGACGCGTGCAAGTTGGCAAAATGCCCCACAACGTACAGGTTTCGCCCGACGGCAAATTTGTCTGGGTGACCAATATGGGTGAGGCCGCCACTGCTGCACATATGGATATGGCCAAGGGCATGCATGCTGAAAAAGGCAAACCCGGTGCTGTATGGGTTATCGATAGCCGTACTGATGCGGTGGTCGCCAAGGTGCCGGTAGGTGTACACCCGGCCCATGTCGTGATCTCCCCCGATGGCCGCTTCGCTTACATCACCAATAGCGGTGACAACACTATTAGTGTGATCGACACATCGACACGCAGCCTGGTAGCGACGATTCCGGTCGGCAAGTTCCCCCATGGTCTTCGGTTCAGCCCAGACGGCAAGGAAGTCTACGTCGCCGACCTCAAAGGTGGCGCCGTGTCGGTAATCGACACAGCCAGCCAGAAAGAGGTCTCGCAGGTGGCCGTCGGCAAACAGCCGGCGCAGGTCGGGTTCACCCCGGACGGACGTCTTGCCTTCGTCTCGCTGTCGGGGGAAAACGCAGTCGCTGTGATCGACCCTGCCACACGCAAGGTGATTCGCAAAATTGATGTCGGCACTGTCCCTATCCAACTGTATGCAACACCAGACTCGCGCACCCTGGTGGTGGCCAACCAAGGCGCACGTGACAAGCCCGGGCACACGGCCAGCGTGATTGACCTGGAGACTTTCAAGGTGGCCAAGGCAGTTGAGACCGGCGCTGGCGCCCACGGTGTCGTCGTTGACCGAGAAGGACGTTATGCCTACGTGACCAACTCTTTCGCCAACTCGGTTTCGATGATCGATGTGAAAGAGCGCAAGGTGATCAAGACCGTCCCTGTAGACAAAGGTCCGAACGGCATCAGCATGACGCCTTGACGTTTAGTTGCGTCCACCTCCGATACCGATTACTGCGGCTGATAAAAGCTTGAGTCACTATAACGCCCGATGCGATGCGTCGGGCGTTTTGTCTTTCATAGATCAGGCCTCTGGTCGCATTCGATGCCGCCACTCGATGGCGACTGCCACACCCGCGAGCAGAATAGCCAGCGTGTACGCAAAAAGGCCCAAGTTGATCCCGAAGATCATTTTCTCTGAACCATCGGTGAGTACCATGGAGCCCCCGTACCCATCCTGCAGCCAGTACGCCATTAAGAACCCACCGGTTACGAACACAGTAAGAAGGCTCGCTAACTTGAGGTTGTCCTTGCCCCAGACGAGCCAGACACTAAAGGCTCCAATTGCCGTGTTGGTAAACAATTGCCAGGTCTCATGCAGCCGAGCATGGGGTTCCCAGGCCGTATTGAAAACATGAGTGTCGTTGACCTCAAAGATGGGTACGACCACGGCGTAAAAAACGATGCCAACCGTCACCAACAGCTTCGCAAGCATTAGTAACCTCCTTGTACTTGGTTTGGGCACTACTTGTTCGCTGCAATGTAGCGTGGTGCGGTGAAGTGTTACAGGTGCAAAAGCCAAGGCGTGGAAGGCTTCACATCACACGTGAATAGCCGCTATTGATTCGCTGGAAAAAAGCCAGGATTAAATTTACTTCATATATGGCCCAATGATCACAGGCTAATCGACAGACTCTAGGCCATACTCCGGAGATGTTTTTTGCGCTTTGACGAGTTCTCGAAAGTGAGGAGACCCCCTACTCAAGGGCCTTCCAGCCCTCCACACCACTCTGCATCTCAATCCAAACACAGCCATTGGTACAAAAATTGGTGCCCATCCCATAGCAGTACACCCTTCGAGTTTTTGAATCAATTTCCGCCCTCTCTCCGGCCATCTGACCAAAACCGCGTATCGTACTAAGAACACCCTAAATATTAGGGAACGCTATTCGTAATAGATACACTGGTGATCGCCGTAAATTCGCACACCAAAGCACTGCATTTATGCACAGTCACCCCAACCCTTGGCTTCACCTCATTCGTAAGGTTTCCGCCACGGTAGAAACGGGCGCAAGCATGAGTTGCTATTACCCACCTGCCGGAGTAAAACAAACAATATCAGGAACTACATCAGTTGATTTTTCCAAGTGGGGCCGACGCCCCTTATGGTGATGACCATGTTGATCAGGAATAGATTAAAGCAGGCATAAATTATGCAAAATCGAAAGAGTATTAACTGGTGGACTTGGATACTTGCAGTATTCTGCTTCGTGCAAGCACTGTACATTTACATTTCTTCACCTAGCAGGCCTGAGCCGACAGAGATTGTCACAGTGACAAAAGTCGGCTCCGGTGGCGCTATATACGAAATTCTCTACAACAGTGGTGGCGCCACTGTACCCATGGTTTACCGCTACTTCCTCATGGCCGCCCAGCAAAGCGATGAAGAAGCGCTTTTAACTTCAAAGAAAAGCGCACCATTCCTCGTCACCAAAAGTTCTCAAGCGGTTCGCGAGGTTCATGACGACAGAGTTAAATTAAAAACCGACAACAGAATATATGAATTTCATAACGTTTCTGCTTTCAAAGTAGACGGCGAATTCAATATCATCTCATTTGATTTAGAGTCTGTTACTCCTTAGGCAATTCGTTCGCATAACACCGGCACAACTGCCGGTGTTTTATTTGGTGCACGCTCAACATCAAGCCGGCGCACAGTAAGTGTTTCAGTTCCTCTTGGCTTGCCAGTGATTCACCGCCTCGTGATACAGGCATAGAACGTCCATTGCTTGTTTCACCAGCGGCTAGCCGGCAGCCATGCTCTCTCTAAACTCCGCCATATCGAATTCCATGATCCGTGCCCTCATTAGTCCATAACTTCAAGTTAGGGCGTTGTGGACTGGAAACGTTTGGATGACCTGACCAACGGTCCGTAGTGGCGTCAACCTGAAAATCTATAAACAACCCCAAGAGGCCCTTCGCCAATGGCAGCTACCGGCCAAAAAAGCAGCCCATTCTGAGTGACGGCTTTCGACCCAAAGCGGCCCTTTGTATAGGTCAGCTAACGGCCAAAAGCGGGCATCGAACTTACCTACGGCCGCGATCCACGTAGGGTGCGCCGCGCGCACCGAAACGATCACCAGCCTGGCTTGGTGCGCACCGCAGACTTTACGAAAAGCGGCCTTGAGGGAACAAGTCCACATCGCTAGGGAAACCAATAACCGGGTTATCCAAGGTGAACACTTGCCTCCCGAAAGCCTCGACAACTATGTCAACGCTACCACCTCGGTACGCGTGGTCAATCAGCCCATTACAATGCGTCACATGGCGCCTTGTCTGAATGCGGATCCAGGCGCACTGGCTACCTCGCCAGTCAACAGCAGCCCTGTCGGCTGCAAGAACGATGGCTACGTCACTGACTTCGCCTGCGCGGACAGCTCGATTACAACAACTTCCTTGGCAACGGCGTCACCGCGTCGCCCTACGCCGTCGTTGGCCAGGACGTTGAAGGTGTGTCCATGAATGGCCAGTTCAACGAAGGGCGCCTAACATCAGCCCTGGATATCACCTTTTCGTAAGCTTGACCCGTATGCGGGGGAACTCGCACGTACAGTCCTGAGGGGGCTGCGGATCAGTAATGGTCTGTGACCATCCGACATTTTCATGCCCAAAGACCTCCCTGACGACCCTGTTCTGCTCAAGCAATTGCTCGAGCAGATGATCAGTGAGCGTGAATCGGACAAGGGTAAGATCGTTCACCTCGAAGAGGAAAACGCCTTGCTGCGCCAGCGCTTGTTCGGACGTAAGTCCGAGCAGTCAGCGGACCCGCTGACGCCAAAAATGGCGCTGGTAGATTAGTTATCAACGAGTGCCTATTTAAGAAGGAAGCGGCCTGATTGGAAAATCCACCTTCATAAGATGGCTGTCAACGGCTCCCGCAGCTGTTCTAGCCACATATTTTTCTTGCCTAAGTAATGGTCTCTCAACCTGTCTTCTACGTGCTCAGCCGACCACACGGCTGCACACTCCAACTGCATAGCCTGCTTCGCGGTACCTGGTCTCATCGAGTCATCGCTGCTTCTATATATCTGAATGGATTTGCTGATTTGATCAACGACAAAGTAGTCGCGCGGTGAAAGAAAAGCCTCCCTTAGGGGGCGTTTTGCGATTTTTTTCCATCGTCCTCGAGTAATAGCGCTATTCATGACGGGAATGATGAACAACGTGTCATTAAGTACTGAATCTAACTCAGAAAGATCTGTGATTTGTTTGCCGATATAATCGAAAAAAGCGATTTCAGATCGGCTCACGACCTGCCCATAAGCGTAGAGTGTCTCGCTTAAGAAAACCTCAAGAATCGTCCCGGGCGTGATAATTTGCCTAGTCATATAATTTCCGATGTGGCTACCGATCCTAGCTCGACAAGAACACTTGGTCGTGGGGGAAGATCGGTCGTTCAAGGTACGCGCGATGGCATTGATATTACGGTCGTGGTCGAGCCTGCTAGCAAAGGCGGCCATATTGTCACCGGATTCCCGACAAACGTCCCAAGAAATCCAAAGTGAAAAAAATGTCTGATTTTGCGATTGTTGAATCTCTCTTTAGTCGGCTCTTGTCGGCGCTGAACGGCGTGTTTTCCGTATCTGAAATAGCTGAAGTTTCAGAGTTCGTTGATGTGGGAGAGTATGGACTGGCCTTGGATACGGCGGTTGATATTTTCGTTGAAGAGAGAAAAGTGCCAGAGGAGCATGTGATAGTTCTAGTGCAGTCGCTTGCTATCGCCTTGGCGCTGCCTACTGCTGAATATTCTGAACGCTTGCGCGCTGCTGGCCGGGAGTAGTCTGGCGGTAAACGGAATGATTGGGGTGCGACCAAAGCAGTTGCTTGCAAAGGCTGTCGCCGATCATTCCGCAATTCTGTTGCGCCTCCCCATACCAGCCAAGCAGCTCCTCCCTAACCAGCCTGATAGTATGGCTGTTTTTCTAGGGGCTGAGAAGAAGTTTCATTAAAAGGTAAACTACTGTTGTACCCGGTCACCCCCTCTATACTTGAGTTAAGCGCTGAACAATCCCTATGGGCAATGCGTTCAATTACCCCGTTCAGGTAGTTACCAGTCACAAATCGAAGCGATGAATCCAGACCAATGGAAAAAACCTGGAAAAGGAAAACCCCCGTAAATACGGGGGTTTCAGGCTTATGTCACTCTATGTTACGTGGTGTCAAACTTTAGTGTTTTGTGGCAATCTTTATTGTTCAAAACCAAATATTGGATTTAGAGAATAAAAACTGTCGCAACGGGTCCCCGATTTACAGAGCCTGCAGCCTCCCTTGGAGAAAGCGCAAAACTGTCGCAGCATCCTGAAATCCTGCTTCATGCGTTTGCGCTAGAGAATTAAAACTGTCGCAACCAGCAATGACGCTACCTTGAGCGGTATTCCACGACCGGCAGCTACCGACCCAGGCTGTGTGAAAACCTCTGCGATTGTCTAACCTTCTGATCGTCGAGATAGTGGCGGGGACGATCATGAAGCGATTCATTGAAGGTGAGTCTCAGACGCAAGTAACGTTGCTGCTGGAGTGCCTGGACGATTACATCACCGAAGAAAACCCAGTTCGGGTAGTCGACGTTTTTGTCGATGAACTCGACCTTGGAGCACGCGGGTTCGAGGGTGTCGATCCGGCGGCAACGGGTCGTCGGGCGTACCATCCAGCAGTGCTGCTAAAAATCTACATCTACGGCTATCTCAACCGAATTCATTCCAGCCGCCGGCTTGAGCATGAGGCAGAGCGTAATGTCGAGTTGATGTGGCTAGCGGGCCGATTGGCGCTTGACTTCAAGACGATTACTGACTTTCGCAGAGACAACGGTAAAGCCATTTGCAGCGTCTGCCGACAGTTCGTAGTGCTTTGCCGCAACCTCAATCTCTTCTCCCAATCGATCATCGCCATCGAAGGCAGCAAATTCAAAGCCGTGAATAACCGTGACCGCAATTTCACTCAGGCAAAGTGAAGGCGCGTAACCAGGCACGTGAAGAAATCGGTGCGGAGGCTCTGACGGTGGTCGCTGATCGAGACTATTACAAAGGCCCGGAAGTCCTTGCCTGCGAGCAGGCGGGTATCACCACCTTTGTACCGAAACCCCTGACATCGAGCAGCAAAGCGGAAGGCCGATTCGGCAAGCAGGACTTCGTCTACATGGCGGCATCGGACGAATAGAGCTGCTTCATACAGAAGCAGTGTACGACCGGTAAAGAGCGGCGACTCAAGCGCTGGGAGCATGAAGCAGTAGTCGAGAGAGCGCAGATCCGATTGGAGCAAGATCCGGGGAAGATGAAGGTTCGCCGGCAGACGGTGGAGCATCCCTTTGGAACGCTCAAATTCTGGATGGGAAGTACCCACTTTCTGACCAAAACCCTGCCGAGGGTAAGCACCGAAATGAACCTTCACGTGCTCGCCTACAACCTCAAACTGATGATGAGCATCTTCGACATCGCAGGGCTACTTGAAGCGATCAGGGCGTAAACCCCGCCGCTTGCTGGCCCGCAAACAGCTATATATGGGCCGCTGACGCGGCCCATATAGCACTACAAATGTCTATTTCGCTGGGTAAGGCTATTCACGCTCTCGCCTGCTGATTCCACAGGAAATCCGCGCGACTCTCAGTTTTCTGATGTGATTACTGCGTTTTCACACAGCCTGGGTCGAAAGCTGCCGGCCGTAACTGACCTCTATCGACCCATAGCTGCCCTTCACGAAGGGCAGGAATCGGCCAGAAGCAGCCACTGGACAGGCCTGTTATCAGTCGCTAAAACCTGGCGGCTTCGATGAAGCCAACAAAGATTTTGCCTGCATGAATCCCTCAAATGTGGGAGACAATGGTGACGGTGTGCGTGTAGGGAATCTAGAAGACGGTAGAGGAGCTCTTGTTCGTCCCAATGGCAGCAACGGTCGGACAACCATCGAAATACAACGACCTGACGGAAAAAGAACCGGTGATCAGATACATTACGACTAAAGGATGCCGACATGAATAAACAAATATTCCGTCCATGGAGTGCATTAGGCTTGCCTGCTTTAGGTAGAGTAACCTTTGAACGAATTACTATGACAGCGGCATGCGCGTTCATCTCAAAGAATCAGGAAATGCAGGTAGAAGGCTTTATTTAGACTTCATCCAACTTCCCACCGCAATACGCATAGCAAACGAGAGCATGAGACTTGTTTCGTTGCAGCTTATTCCCAAGGAAATCGAAACCGCATTCTTTTTAGTCGAGAATTCAGATTTTTCAGGATGGCTACATAATGATTCACTTGATATCTATAAAGATGATCCGATTTTTCATTTGACAATTGTCACAGATGAGTGGATAGACATTATTTGCAATGAAAAACCAGTACTTGTGATTGAGGGCTGTAAGCTTTAGAGGCTCAGACTTGAATGACATTGATGGGACGACCTGCATTCTTGAAGCAGCAGCTGATAGGGCGGCGCAATGGCCGAGATCGACTGAAGGATAACGTCTGAAAGACTACCGGCCTACCGCCTTGGTAGTCAGTCGTGCGCGCCTCCGGTCGTAATGGCAGAAAACGACCCATCGGAGACACTGAGTTGGTCTCATGCCAAGCTTGTCGCCTACAAACGAAATGCTACCTATGCAGCCGTTGTAGACTCTCGACCTACCCATTGCTGCGATTCGTTGCTAGCGGCAATAGACTAGACAAGATTGATTGAATAAAAGTAGATTATCTAAGAGTTGATTTTTCTAAATCAGGCAGTGGAGCAAATGAATTGCTGGCGCTACCTTTCAATGTCGTTATTCGTGATGCCCTTCAATACGATGACTGCTTTCAGATTATCTTGTTCGACGGGTCTGTGTTGACTGTATACAACCCGTGTCGATTTGAAGGGATAAGCTTTTCCGATCTCAAAGGCTGCACACTCAAAGAAATCAGTGAAGACGAAGCGACCAAATTAATCGTGTTGGCCTTAGACAAGGGCACTCTGCATGTCAATGTGCACCCAGACGCTTGGACAGGGCCTGAAGCAATGACGCTCCACGGGCCAGGTCATTCGATTGTGATCTGGAGTTGACCGCTACTGAGCACCCTGGAACGGACTATCTATATTGGGTCGAATGCAGCCAGTCCCAGAATGGTTGCAATCGACCCTCAGCGGCCTCTGCATTGACGCCGTAAGTGGCCGAAAAATAATCCGCTCACATTATAGAGGGACCATATTTCATGCCGGTCAAGTTGGGTGAAGCAGTAACTCAGCGATTTCCTGAGCCTTCGCCGGCGCGATCCCTCGGACCTGATCTGTCAACAAAGGATGATCTTCACTTCCTCCCTGTTGCAACTCGACTATCGGACGAAGCCCTTCGGGCTGCAAATACACATTGACGGCAAAGGGGCCGCCCGGGGGGTAACATGGGATGTCGTTGGCCAACCATCCGAAAAAGCCATCGCCATCTGCTGGAGCAGTGCGGGTCTCTACATAACGGCCATAGCTTTTTTCAGAAACAGATACCCAAACACCCCAGATAAAGGGTTCGCTGATCCCGTGAATCGGAATTTCCAGAACTGAACGGATGAAGAAGTCCGTGCGTCCCTCCAACGTAACTGTGCACAGATCATCAGTGATCCAGCCACACGACGCCTTTTGCTCATCCGTCAACCACTGATAATACGCAGGTGCAGCGAAACCAAATGAGGGAGATCCTTCATGTACCTCGTTGCAACACTCACACCGGTAGGCAAAAATCGCAGCCATTGCAGATCCTTAGCATTCAATAGGCCTTTGATGTAAGGCAGCCTAACAAACACGGCGCACGCCCGCTATTGACCCAGCCTGTGTGAAAAAGCACCAAGAGTGAGTTGTAGGGGATAAAAGCCTGGAGCCGCTTGCAAAGGGGGAAAGGAATAGCGCGGATTAGCCCTAGTGAACACACTTGGGCGCATGATCTCGCTTGGCCAGGTGTACAGGTTGACGAGTTTAGCCAGCTAACCGTCAGGCTGGACGAACTCAGCGCCAGCGCACCAGTGAACACCAAGTGGATCAAGTACCCGTTTTACTTCAAGGCCGGCACATAGGTGATCGACAACAAGGGCGACGCGAGCGAAAGCGGCTGGGTGATCTATGAGTCGTTCGATGTGTTCAACGGTGCACTGCCGGCCTGACACTTCGGCGCTGTCAATTGAAGCTAATTTTCGGGGCCATTTGGCAGGCTGTAAAACTTCCAAACAACAAGAACAGCTGCAACGAGAAATGCGACAAGTCCATATGACACGTAGTCAGACCGTCCAAGCGCCCTCTCACTTTTAACCAAAAGGCCGCCTGCAATTATTAAGGCCACTGCCAGTCTCAAACGCCAAGACTTCATTCTCCGTGATGCCTGCATCAACAACCACTCCTTGTACGTCGCAAAAGCATATCACTCACTTCAACAAATACCGCCAGCCCGGCATGGGCGGAGCCTGCAAGGAGAAAGCAATGGGCAACTACAACTAGCGGCTACGTACGACGCCACTACAATGTGCTGGCCGAGATCGGGCGCCGCGTGATCGCCAACGGCGAGCCTGGTGTGATCCTGACGGATCGCGGGCACTACATCGGCGTCATCCTCGACAGCGCCCCGAAGAAGCGCATCCGAAACTACCACCCCACCTGGGAAATGCAGTACGGCGAAATGGCCGAAGAACTGCCGATGATGAAGTTCGAGGTACGCACCAACGGCGCCGGCGCCTCCGACTGAACCACTCTAGCCAAGCTTTATGCCTTTCCCGCGAGCCCATTACCACTTTCCCCGCTTGGCAAGCGGCGAAGCATAGCTGCCGACACACCTATGCACGATGTGTCTCATGCCAGGGATGAATCCAGCATTCATTGCAGGTCAGCTTGAAAACGCTGTCCAGGTACGGCTGTCGACCTATGCAAAATGGCTGAACTCGGCCAGTGAATGGTCCGAACTGGAGAAACTCGAAATGCAGCTAATTGGTACAGAATCGGTACAGGATTAAATTTCGTTCATGTTTCGCCCAATGATCACAGGCTAATCGACAGACTCTAGGCCATACTCCAGAATGCGAGCGTTTTTTGGGGGAAAACCCTTGCACAGCCAACGACATACCAACTTTTAGTGAGCATTGACGTGAAAACCTCCCTTTCGATTCTAAGCCTGCTGCTGTTGCTCACCAGTACCGCGACTGTCCCAACGGCCACTGCTGCGCAACCCCCTGCCCAAGTGCAACGCGATCCTGCCAAGTTGCACCTGGCCTCTGGCGCTGCCTTGTTGATCGATTTGCAGACCAACAAGGTGCTTTACGCCAACAATGCCGACCGGGTGGTTCCTATCGCCTCGGTGACCAAGCTGATGACCGGCATGGTGGTACTCGACGCCAAGCAGAACATGGATGAAATGCTCACCATGACCATCGCCCAGAACAAGGAAATGAAAGGGGTGTATTCACGGGTACGCCTGGGCAGCCAGCTCAGTCGCCGGGAAACGCTGCTGATTACCTTGATGTCTTCGGAAAACCGTGCGGCCTCGACGCTGGCGCACAATTATCCAGGCGGCTACAACGCATTCATCAAGGCGATGAACGCCAAGGCCAAGGCCTTGGGCATGGCCCACACCCGTTATGTCGAACCCACAGGTTTGTCGACCAGCAACGTCTCCACCGCGCGTGACCTGGGCAAGTTGCTGCTGGCAGCGCGCAATTATCCGATGCTGAGCCAATTGAGCACCACCCGCGAGAAAACCGTGGCGTTCCGCAAGCCTAATTACACATTAGGCTTTCGCAACACCGACCACCTGGTCAACAAGAGCAACTGGGACATCGACCTGACTAAAACCGGTTTCACCAACGATGCCGGACACTGCCTGGTGTTGTTGACGAAGATGGATAACCGCCCGGTGGCCATGGTTATTCTCGATGCATTCGGCAAGTACACCCACTTCGCCGACGCCAGCCGCATGCGCCAGTGGCTGGAAACCGGCAGCACTAAACCTGCACCTGCCGTGGCCATGCGCTACAAGTCCGAGCGCAGCCAGAACCGTCCGCAGGTTGACTGATTGATGTACCGGGCCGGCGCGGCTTGCCCGCCAGGCCCACCGGGGATCAAGCCGTGGTGCTGACCATGCTTCCAGTACCACCGCCGCCAGCGTCCAGCAGGGCCTTGACCAACTGGGCGTTGGCGGTCATGAGCGCACTCATGGTTGCGCTCACTGCCGATTGTGCAGCAGCGACGGCGGAGGCCTTGGCAGTTGCTTCCATGTTGCTGCTCATAATTTCCTGAAGCTGCTTTTGTTGCTGCTCCAATTGCTTTCGCAGGCGCTCGATCATTTTGCGCAGCTGCTGGATGTGTTCGGGTTCTCCGCTTTCGACAGATTCGTTGGCTTCGCTCTTGTTGCTGGCGGCAGCGCCAGAAAAGCTCAGCTTGAGCGGATCTTCTTCGGTTTTTACCGCCTGCGCCTCAGCGCCGGCATTGATGTTCACAACCCCGGTGGACACACCGTTTAATGGGATTGCATTGTTCGATACCAGTGTAATGCCGACCATGCGTTCATCATCCTGAAGGTGTATGGGTTGACTTTTCTATCGGCCGATTGCGGCACAACTTGAACGCGCGCCGCGCGCTAAATTTCCTCCATCGCCACTCGTCCCTCCTGATACCCAAGCTTCGCCCCAGACACTCTCACGCGCTGGGCAAGCCGCTCCGATCAGCCCCAGCGTCGAGATGGCAATGACTCAGTCCCGCACCCGAAAAGCGTTGTACATCGGCCTGCCCCTGGCCCTGGCAGTGTCCGCAGCTGTAGCAGGTTACCTATACACCAGAGAAGACCCAGGCTACCCACGCGCGATCATCGAGCAAGCGAGCACCCTGCATGAACACATGTTGTCGTTCGACAGCCATGTCACCGTGCCGTTGAGCATGGGCAGTGCCGGCCACGAATTCGACGCCGACGGTACCGCTCAGCTGGATCTGGTCAAGATCGGCAAGGGCCGCTTGTCTGGCGCCGCCCTGACCGTGTTCGGCTGGCCGGAGCTGTGGAACGGCCCGAATGCGCCGCACCGCCCTACGCCAGGCTTTGTCGATGAAGCCCGGCATCAGCAGGAGGTGCGCTACACAATCATCAGCAATATGGTTCGCGACTTTCCCAACCAGGCGGGTATTGCCTACACCCCTGAGGACTTCCGGCGCCTCAACCGTGAAGGCAAGTTCGCCATTTTCATCAGCATGCTCAACGCCTATCCGCTGGGCCACGACCTGTCGCAACTGGACCTGTGGACCGCCCGCGGCATGCGCATGTTCGGTTTCAGCTACACCGGCAACAACGATTGGGCGGATTCCTCGCGGCCGTTGCCATTTTTCAACGACACCGCCGACGCCCTCGGTGGCCTGTCGCCGCTCGGCGAGCAGGCGGTCAAACGCCTCAACGCACTGGGCGTAATTATCGATGTCTCGCAGATGTCGACCCTGGCCTTGGAAGATGTCGCCCGCCTGAGCCGCACACCCATGGTTGCCTCACATTCGGCGCCACGGGCATTGGTAGACATCCCGCGCAACCTCAGCGACAAGGAAATGCAACTGATCAAAAACAGCGGCGGGGTTATCCAGGTGGTCGCGTTTGGCACCTACCTCAAACCGCTGAGCAAACCCACCCTGGACAAGCTTGAAGCATTGCGCGCACGCTTTGACCTGCAACCCTTGCAAGGCCTGGCCAATGCCTTGATGCCAGGGGATGCGATCATTGCCATCTGGCCGCAAGCGCGCTTTGGCGAGTATGCCGCAAGCCTCTACGGCATCCTTGAAGAGGAGCCCAAGGCCAACCTCAAGCACCTCGTCGACGCCATCGACTACACGGTGAAGAAAGTCGGCATAGATCACGTTGGCATCAGTTCAGACTTCAATGACGGTGGCGGTGTCGACGGTTTTCAGGATGTCAGCGAGATCCGCAACGTCACTGCCGAATTACTGACACGCGGTTACTCGGAGGCCGATATCGGCAAGCTGTGGGGCGGCAACTTCCTGCGTGTATGGGATCAGGTGCAAAAAGCCGCAGACCCGGTTGCCAGCGTCACACCTTGACGCGACCAACAAAAACGCCGCCCGGGTTGACCAAGGCGGCGTTTTCATTCATCGGCAAGCAGCGTTTAGCTGGCCGTGGCCAACAGCGACACCTTCGCGTCACGCACCTGCCCACGCGACTTGTCGTGCTCATACAGTGAGGCGGCAATCTCGTCGGCGCGGATCGGCAATACCGACAGCAAGGTATCGCTCAACCCGTGACTGGCCTGACTGAAGCCCTGCATGTACAGGCTGGCCTTGCAACGCTCGTCGGTCAGCAAGCGGTAGCTGCGATCGACTTCGTAGTCATGCAGATAATCGTCTAGCGGCGCCAGCAACTGGCGATGCATCTGACGCTCGTACCCGGTGGCCAACACCACGGCGTCATAGCCTTGCATGCGGGTTTCGCCGGTAGCGTTGTTGCGCATCACAAGTTCCACGCCTTGCTCGGTGGCTCTGGCCTGCTGCAGCGTGGTCAGGGTATGGAATGCGTGACGAGCCACACCGGAGACTTTCTGCCGATAGAAGATCGCGTAGATACGCTCGATCAGGTCCAGGTCAACTACCGAATAGTTGGTGTTGTGATACTCATTGATCAAACGCTCGCGCTCGCTGGCCGGCTGCTGGAACACCAGGTCGGTGAACTCCGGAGAAAACACTTCGTTGACGAACGGGCTGTCGTCGGCAGGCTTGAGTGCCGAGCCACGAATGATCAAATCCACCTGCGCCGACGGGTAGCTGTCATTGAGGTCGATAAAGGCCTCAGCAGCACTCTGGCCGCCACCCACAATCGCGATTCGCATCGGCTTGCCGTCAACGCATGGCTGCTTGGCCATACGCGCCAGGTACTGGGAGTGATGGAACACCCGCGCATCACGTTTGAGTGTTTCGAAAATCGCTGGGATACGCGGCGTGCCCCCAGGACTGAGCACCAGTGAGCGCGTCGTTCGTGCGAACTCCACACCCTGCGCATCCCGGGATATGACCCGCAATGCCTCGACCAGTTGATTGTTCAGCACCGGCTCAACCCGCAACACCTCTTCGCCATAGCGACTGTGCGCCTCGAAATGCGACGCCACCCAACGCAGGTAATCATTGAACTCCATACGGCAGGGATAAAACGTGCCCAGGTTGATGAAGTCGACCAAACGGCCGTGCTGCTTGAGGTAGTTCACAAACGAGTACGGGCTGGTTGGGTTGCGCAGGGTTACCAGATCCTTGAGAAAGGATATCTGCAGCTCACTCTGGCTTACCAGCGTATTGCCGTGCCAACGGTAGTCGGCCTGTTTGTCGAGAAACAAGGTATCGAGCGGGCCCTGGATTTGTCCGCGCTCTTCCAGGGCGATGGCCAGGGCCAGGTTCGAGGGGCCGAAGCCGATGCCGATCAAGTCATATACGACGGCCGATTCAATTGCCTGAGTCATATCCAGTGTCCTCCAGATAAGCCCCGATGGTCGGGGTGAAACAAAGTAACCCTGTCGGTCATTGGCGAGGCGGCAGGTCGTCTGTTGACTAGGAACGAGCACAATCGGGGAAAATTTAACCAGCCTTCACACCTGGCAGCAGCGCAGTAAATTTTTTCTCGCTGCGCTCGTCCTCCCCCAGACAGCAGCGAACCATGAGAAGGCAATGACTCGACCACGTTGGCAGCACACCTTGCGTTTCGGCCTGCCGGTGCTCCTCGCGCTCGGTGCCAGCGCAAGCTGGTGGGCCTGGGACCAGGGCTATCGGGACAACCCCGGCTACAGTTTCGCGGTCATCCGCCAGGCCAACGATATGCACGAACGTCTGCTGACCTTCGATGGGCATATCAGCGTGCCGCTGACCCTGGGCTCGGCACACAATCCACTGGATGGCGACAGCCAGGGCCAGTTCGATTTACCCAAGCTGCAGCGCGGTGGCCTGTCCGCGGCGGCGCTGACTGTGTTTGGCTGGCCGCCGATCTGGCAAGGCGAAGGTGCGCCGCATCGCCCCGCCCCCCACTTCGTTGCCCAGGCACGCGCGCAACAGGAAACCAGCTACCGCATCATCAACAACATGGCGCGCGACTTTCCCGAGCAGGCGGCTATCGCCTACTCACCGGACGACGTTCGCAGGCTGCAAGGCGAAGGTAAGTTCGCGATATTCATCAGCATGCTCAATGCCTATCCGCTGGGCACCAGCCTCGATCAGCTGGACTTCTGGGCAGCCCGCGGCCTGCGCATGTTCGGCTTCAACTACGTGGGCAACAACGCCTGGGCCGACTCTTCGCGACCCATGCCGTTCTTCCACGACACCGCCAACGCCCTGGGCGGCCTTTCAACGCTCGGCCAGCAGGCGGTACGCAGGCTCAACGACCTGGGCGTGATCATTGATGTGTCGCAGATGTCCAGCCAGGCCCTGCGCCAGGTCAGCGCCCTGAGCCGCGCGCCGTTGGTGGCCTCGCACTCCGGCCCACGGGCGCTGGTGGATATCCCGCGCAACCTGGACGACGACGAAATGCGCCTGATCGCGGCCAGTGGTGGCGTGGTCATGATCCCCACCTACGGTGACTATCTACGCCCGATCAGTCAGGCGAGCCGAGCGCAGATCGAACAATTGCGCCAACGTTTCGAGCTGCCGCCGCTGCCAAACCAGGCCTGGGCTTTGATGCCGGGTGACCCGGCGATCGCCACCTGGCCAGAACAGCGCTTTGGCGAATATGCAAAAGCGCTGTACGCCATTCTCGCCGAGGAGCCGAAGGCCACCTTGAACGACTTCGGCAATGCTATCGATCATGCAGTGAAGACCATCGGTATCGAGCATGTCGGCATCAGCTCCGACTTCAACGACGGCGGTGGCCTCGAAGGTTTCGAGGATGTCAGCCAGATCCGCAACGTCACCGCCGAACTGCTGTCTCGCGGCTACTCCGAAGCCGATATTGGCAAGCTCTGGGGCGGCAACTTCCTCAGGGCCTGGGCCCAGGTCCAGCACTCCTCAAAAACCCTCAGCGCGCGATGAACCTTGTCATGACCGACCGTAGAACATTCCTCAAACAGGCCGGGTTGCTCGCCGCCGCCCTGCCGCTGACCGGCACCCTCGGCCCAAGCGCCCTGGCCAACGTGCCAACACCTTCGGGCGGTGATAAATGGGCGCAGTTTCGCCAATTGTTCGACCAGGATCCGACCTACATCCACTTCGCCAATTTTCTCGTCACCTCGCACCCCAGACCGGTGCGCGAGGCCATTGCCCAGCACCGTGCCAACCTTGATCGCAATCCTGGCCTGGCCATGGACTGGGACCTGGAGGAAACCTGGACGCGTGAAGCCGAGGTACGTAAATGGGCTGGGCGCTATTTGAACGCCAAGCCGGCACAGATCGCCCTCACCGGTAGCACCACCGAAGGGCTGGCGATGATCTATGGCGGTATCCATGTGCGCCCGGACCAGGAAATTCTCACCACTCGCCACGAGCACTATTCAACCCACCATGTGTTGAACTTTCGTGCCGAACGCGAAGGCACCCAGGTCCGGCGCATCGATCTGTTCAAGGCCCCGCACAGTGTTTCCAGTGACGAAGTGCTGGGCAGCATTGCGGCCAACATCCGCGCCAATACGCGGGTACTGGGCATGACCTGGGTGCATTCGGGCAGCGGCGTCAAATTGCCCATCGGCGAAATCGGCCAGCTTGTCGCCGAACACAACCGCAACCGCGACGACAAGGAGCGCATTCTCTACGTGGTTGACGGCGTGCATGGATTTGGCGTGGAGAACCTCGACTTTCCCGACATGCACTGCGACTTCTTCATTGCCGGCACCCACAAATGGCTGTTCGGCCCCCGCGGCACGGGGATCATCTGCGCCCGCTCGGAACAGCTCAAAGATGTCAGCCCACTGGTGCCGACCTTTTCCCAGGACAGCGACTTTGCCACCAGCATGACCCCGGGCGGCTACCACGCTTTCGAACACCGCTGGGCGCTGGACAAGGCTTTCGAATTGCACCTGCAGTTAGGTAAGGCCGAGGTCCAGACCCGCATCCATCAACTCAATGCGAACTTGCGCCAGCGCTTGCAGGGTATGCCGCAGATCGAACTGGTAACACCGAGCAGCACGGCGCTGTCCTCGGGCTTCAGTTTTTTCCGGGTCAAGGGCAAGGACAGTGACAAGGTTGCCGCCGAGCTGATGAAGCAACGCGTAGTGGCCGACGCCGTCAACCGTGATGTCGGGCCCGTGGTGCGCACGGCGCCGGGTTTGCTCAACAACGAAGCCGAAATCGAACGCTTCATGGCCATCCTCGCCAAGGCCGTGTAGCGCCGCCACTTTCATTAGAAATCGAGAGATCAATGAATTCACAGACTCCCCGTATCTCGACAGCAAAGGTCATCTCCGGCCTGGCGCTCGGCGCCTTGCTCGTCACCCTCGCCCCCGCGGTGGCTCAGGCAGACGACGCACATAAGCCTGGTGAAGTGTTCAAGGATTGTAAAGACTGCCCGGCAATGGTGGTGCTGCCCGCCGGGACCTTCACCATGGGTACCCCCGAAGACGAACAGGGTCGTGAAGCCGACGAAGGTCCGATGCACCAAGTAACGTTCAGCAAGCCCTTCGCCATGAGTCACTTCCAGGTACTCAGCGGTGAATGGAATGCTTACCTCAAGGACAGCGGTTACCAGATGCCCGACGGCGACGACCGTCCTGGCCGCGAATGCCTTGCCGGGGTACCGCGCTACGCGCTCAGCGACGAGTACAAGCGCGCCGACAAGAACCGCTACCCAGCCGTCTGCATGAATTTCCATGAGGCCCAGGCATATACCGACTGGCTGTCGAAAAAGACCGGCAAACGCTACCGCCTGCTCAGCGAGGCCGAGCGCGAATACGCTGCGCGCGGCGGCAGCAAAGGTGCGCAACCTTTTCCACGCGATGAAGGCAAAGCCTACAGCATCGCCAAGCACGCCAATACCTATGGCCCGGAAGACGGCTTCAGCTTTCTCGCCCCGGCGGGCAGCTACGCGGCCAATGCCTTTGGCATCTACGACGCCCATGGCAACGTCTACGAGTGGACGGCCGATTGTCAGAATGACAGCTACGTCGGCGCCCCCAGCGATGGCAGCGCCTGGAAGCAAGGCGACTGCGTGGTGCGCATGATCCGCGGCAACGACTGGACCGAAGCGCCGATTTTTTCGCGCTCGGGCAACCGCAACTACCGGCGCCCGGAAACCCGTGGCGACTGGATCGGCTTTCGCGTGGTGCGCGAGCTCTGATCGACAGCCAGGCAGGAGGCAACGCGGCTAAATCGTCCCGCGCCTGGCTCGTCTTCCAACACACAGCCATCGCCCGCTTCACGGGCCAGTCCACCCCGCCCTAGGCTCCCAGCCCGTTGCGAACGAGGTAGTTTCATGACCGCAGCATCGCGTAGCGCCACCCGCGAACTCTTGAGCCTGCTCAAGCCGTACCGCCTGTTGGTGATTTTTTCCATTGTTCTGGGCATCATCGGCGGCCTGGCCGTTACCGCCCTGCTCGCCACGGTCAACCAGGGCCTGCACAACGACGATGGCATGAGCAAGGGTATCGTGCTGGCCTTTGTCGGCCTATGTGTGGTGGCGCTGCTGAGCAGCATCGCAGCCGATATCGGCACAAACTATGTAGGCCAGCATGTCATCGCCAAGCTGCGCAAGGAACTGGGCGCCAAGGTGCTGTCGGCACCGATCGAGCAGATTGAACGCTACCGTACCCATCGTCTGATTCCGGTGTTGACCCACGATGTCGACACCATCAGCGACTTCGCCTTTTCCTTTGCTCCACTGGCCATTTCCCTGACCGTGGTGGTCGGCTGCATGGGGTATCTGGCCAGCCTGTCGCTGCCGATTTTCTTTCTTACCCTGACCGCTATCGGCGTCGGCTCGGCCATTCAGTACGTCGCACAGCGCAAAGGGTTGCGTGGTTTCAACGCTGCGCGCGAAGCGGAAGACGACTTGCAAAAGCACTATCAGGCCATTGCCGAAGGCGCCAAGGAACTGCGCATTCACCGCCCCCGTCGCCACGCCATGTTGACCCGCAATATTCAAGGCACCGCCGATCATATCCGCGACACCCACGTACGCTCGATCAACATCTTCGTGATCGCCAAGAGCCTCGGGACCATGCTGTTCTTCGTGGTCATCGGCCTGGTCTTGACTCTGCAATCGCTATGGCCGAGCAATGATCCGGCAGTGATCAGCGGCTTCGTGCTGGTGCTGCTGTATATGAAAGGCCCGCTGGAAAGTCTGATTGGCAACCTGCCGATCATCAGCCGCGCGCAGATTGCCTTCCGACGCATCGCCGATCTGGCCGAGCGCTTCTCTTCACCGGAACCGCACCTGTTGCTCAATGCCGAGCACAGCGCGCCGGCTGCGCTGGAGCGCCTGGAACTGCGCAACGTGCAGTACAGCTTCCCGGCCGTGCCAGGCAGTGATCCATTTACCCTGGGGCCGGTCAACCTGAGTATCGCCCCTGGCGAAATACTGTTTATCGTCGGTGAAAACGGCTGTGGCAAAACCACCCTGATCAAACTGTTGCTGGGCCTCTACACCCCCCATCAGGGTCAGGTACTGGTCAATGGCAAAGCAGTGGATGCGCAAAGCCTGGACGACTACCGCCAGCACTTCACCACGATCTTCGCCGACTACTTCCTGTTCGAAGACCTGATGAAAGACGGCAGTACCCTGCCCGCCGATGCCGGCCAGTACCTGCAGCGCCTGGAAATCGCCCACAAGGTCAGCGTGCGCGATGGCGCGTTCACCACCACTGACCTGTCCACCGGCCAGCGCAAGCGCCTGGCGCTGGTCAGCGCCTGGCTGGATGAACGTCCGGTACTGGTCTTCGATGAATGGGCCGCCGACCAGGACCCGGCCTTCCGCCGGGTGTTCTACACCGAGCTGCTGCCTGACCTGAAACGCCTGGGCAAGACCATCATCGTCATCTCCCATGACGATCGCTACTTCGACATCGCCGACCATTTGCTGCGCATGGAAGCCGGCAAGGTTGTCAGCGAGCCCAGCTTCGCCTGAAAACTGCAGCGAACGCCCGCCGTTCGCTGCTTTACGTTAAATCCGACTCGTCGTCCTTCGTCTTTCTGAGAACGCACAATTCCTGCCGACGGCGACGAGATCGATGATGAATCCACAGCACTCCCTCCCCGAAGATGACCTGCTGGCCTTGTTAATGGCCGATGAAGCAGGCGCCCCGGACGCCATCGCCACCCGTTCCGATCAAGCCCCTCAACCCCTGTCGTTTGCCCAGCAACGCCTGTGGTTCGTACAACAATTCGCGCCACTGGGCTCAGCTTACAACTTGCCACGCGCCTTGCTGCTGAAGGGTGAGTTACGGGGGGACTCGCTGGAGTCGGCCCTACAGCAGGTAATTGAACGCCATGACATCCTCAGAACCCGTTTCGAAGAAATCGACGGCCAGCCCATGCAGGTGCTCACCCCACAGGCGAAACTGCACCTTCATCACCATGATCTTTGTGCCCTGAGCCCTCTCGAACGCGACACTCGACTCCAACAACAGCTAACGGCCGAGGCAGGAAAACCTTTCGACCTGGGCTGCGCCCCATTGATTCGCGCCAACCTGATTCGCCTGGCCGAGGACCAGCATGTGTTGCTGTTGAACATGCACCATATTGTCTCCGACGCCTGGTCCAACCCGATCCTCATGCAGGACCTGAGCCGCGCCTACCAGAACGCCGTGCAAGGTCACAGTCAATCACTGCCACGGCCGGCCATCCAGTACAGCGATTATGCTCGCTGGCAGCGCCAGGACTACCTCACCACCGCCCAACATGCCAAGGCTGCGCGCTACTGGCGCGACTACCTTGGTGGCGAGATCACCCCGCTGGACCTGCCGTTGGATCGGCCTCGCATCGATGGCCGTGTAGCCCTCGCCGGCACGGTTACCGCGAGCCTGCCGGCGCCACTGGTGGCAGGTCTCAACAGCTTCTGCCAAGTCCACGGGCTGACCCCATTCGTGGTGATGCTCGGCGCCTGGCAGCTGCTGTTGGGCCGCTATGCCAATCAAGACGATTTCACCATCGGGGTACCCAATGCCAGCCGTAATCAGGCCCAAACCCAGGATCTGGTGGGCTACTTTGTCAGCACCCAGATCTACCGCGCGCAACTCGATGGCAGCCAATCGGTACTGAGCTTTCTGCAAGCGCTGCGCGAACAGTCGCTGGCAGCCCTGGAGCATGCCGACTACCCCATCGAACTGATCCTCGATGACTTGCAACTACAGCGCAGCAGCGAAGCAAATCCGTTGTTCCAGACCCTGTTCAACTGGCGCGTGGCGACCGGCGAACAAGCGCCGTTGCACTTCGCCGACCTGTTGCTGGACTTTCTGCCGCTGGGACAGCAGGAAGCCAAGTTCGACCTCTCCCTGGATATCACCTACAACCCTCGCAGCATCCAAGCCAGCTTCGAGTACGACAGCACGTTGTTCGCTTGCGCCAGTATCGAGCGCCTGGCGCGGCATTGGCAGAAGCTGCTGAACGCCCTGATCACACAGCCACGATACGCCGTCGGCGAACTGCCCATGCTCGACGCCGATGAGCAAAAAGCGCTGCTCGCATGTGGTAATGACACCGCCGTGCCGCGTCCAGACCTGCCCGCCGTGCACCTGCAGGTTGCTGCGCAAGCCGCCAGCACGCCTCAGCGCCTGGCCGTTGCCTGCCACGGAAAGACCCTTACTTATGCCGAGCTCGACAGCCGCGCCAACCGTCTCGCCCATCACCTGATCGAGCTGGGCGTGGGGCCTGATGTGTTCGTCGGCGTGGCACTGGAGCGTAGCGTCGATCTGGTGGTCGGCCTGCTGGCGATCCTCAAGGCCGGTGGCGCCTACTTGCCACTGGACCCGAACTACCCCGCTGAACGCCTCACCTACATGATGCAGGACAGCGCTGTTGAGCGAGTGCTGCTGCACCCCGAGCAGCAGCACAGCATCCCACTGCCCGAGGGTGTGCAGGCGGTGTACCTGCACAGCGTTCACGAGCAATTGCGCGGCTACGCCGAGACAGCGCCGCAGGTGACGGTCGACCCCGAACATCTGGCCTACATGATTTACACCTCGGGCTCCACCGGCCAACCCAAGGGCGTACAGGTGCGGCACGGGGCGCTGGCCAACCATATGGCCTGGATGCAACAGTCACTGCAGCTGACAGCAGACGATCGAGTTCTGCAGAAGACTGCGATCAGCTTCGACGCCTCGGTGTGGGAATTCTGGCTGCCACTGCAGAACGGCGCTCAACTGCGACTGGCCAGCTCCGCCCTGAACCAGGATTTATCCCTGCTCTGGCAGGAGCTTGCCGCCGAGCGCATCACTGTCCTGCAGATGGCCCCGTCACTGCTGCAAGCCCTGCTGAGCCAGGCGGATGCTCGACAATTGGCCAGTTTGCGCCTGGTGCTGCTGGGCGGCGAAGCACTGGCTGTGGCGTTGGTAGCGCAACTACAGGCATTGTGGCAGGGACGCATCGTCAACCTTTATGGCCCGACCGAAGCGACGATCGACAGCTGCCAGCAGAGCATTGTCGAATCGCTCGACGGCTCCATTGCCCCGATCGGCCTGCCGATCGACAACGTTCGCGTGCACGTCCTCGATCGGCAACTGCAGCCTTGCCCACATGGCAGCGCTGGCGAGCTGTATATCGGTGGTGCGGGCCTGGCGCGTGGCTACCACCAGCGCCCGGCATTGACTGCCGAGCGCTTCGTACCTGATCCTTTCAGCGCCAGCGGCGAGCGCCTGTACCGCAGCGGCGACCTCACCCGCCGGCGTGCCGATGGCACGCTCGAGTACCTGAGCCGAATCGATCAGCAAGTGAAAATCCGAGGTCTGCGTATTGAGCTGGGCGAGATCGAAGCCCGCCTGCTGCAACATGCCGGGATCGTCGAAGCTGCCGTACTGGCCCAACCGAGCGGCAACGGACTGCAACTGGTGGCCTACCTTGCTGGCGCACACGTGCCAGACCAGCTCAGCGCCGCCAGCCTGCGTGAATCACTGCGCCAAACCCTGCTGCAGCAACTGCCGGATTACATGGTGCCGGCCCATTACCTGTTTCTCGACAGTCTGCCGCTGACGCCCAATGGCAAGCTTGATCGCCGCGCGCTCCCGGCGCTGGACAGCCGTCACGGCCAGCGTGCCTATCAGGCGCCGAGTGACGCCATGCAGCAACACATCACTCACCTCTGGCAAGAGGTGCTCAAACTTGAGCAGATCGGCGTCAACGACAACTTCTTCGAGTTGGGCGGCGACTCGATTCTGTCCATCCAGGTCGTCAGCCGCGCCCGCCAGGCTGGCATTCGCTTCACGCCCAAGGATCTGTTCAAGCACCAGACCATTCAAAGCCTGGCCCAGGTCGCGCAATGGGGTGAAAGCGCCGTGCAAGCCGATCAAGGCCCGGTGCTGGGCGAGACGCCGTTGCTGCCGATCCAGCATGCATTCTTTGCCAGCGCCATCGAGCAGCGCCAGCACTGGAACCAGTCGGTGATGCTCAAACCGGCAGCCCCGTTGCATGCAGACACCCTGCATAGCGCCCTGGTAGCGCTGGTCGAACACCACGATGCCTTGCGCCTGCGCTTTACCCAGGTGGATAACCGCTGGCAAGCCATTCACACGCCGCTGACCGATAGCTCGACACTGCTGTGGCAGCGCAGCGTCGCCGATGCACAAGCGATGCTCGATGTGAGCAATGCAGCGCAACGCAGCCTCGACCTCAGTGACGGGCCGTTGCTGCGCGCGGTGTTGATGAGCCTGGCCGACGGCAGCCAGCGCCTGCTGCTGGTGGTCCATCATCTGGTCATCGACGGTGTGTCCTGGCGCATCCTCTTCGACGACTTGCAGCAGGTCTACCAGCAATTGCACAACGGTCAGGCGCCGAAGTTGATGGCCAAGACCAGCGCGTTCAAGTCCTGGGCCGAACGCTTGGGTGAACATGCCCGCAGCCGCGCAGTGGAGGCCGAGCTGGGGTATTGGCAGGCGCAGCTGCAAGACCTGAACCCCGACTTGCCCTGCAACAACCCCAACGGCAGCTTGCTTGGCCGCCACGCCGGAACGCTCGGTGTGCAGTTGAGCCAGGCCCACACCCGCCAGTTGTTGCACACCGCGCCTGCAGCCTATCGAACGCAGATCAATGACTTGCTGCTGACTGCCCTGGCACGTGCAGTACAACGCTGGAGCGGCCAGTCACAGGTGCTGGTGCAGTTGGAAAGCCATGGCCGTGAAGCGCTGTTCGATGATATCGACCTGACCCGCAGCGTCGGCTGGTTTACCAGCCTGTACCCGGTGCGTCTGTCGCCGCAGGCAGCGATGGGGGATGCGATCAAGACCATCAAGGAGCAACTGCGCGCGGTACCAGACAAAGGCATCGGCTACGGCGCCTTGCGCTATCTGGGTGACGCCACGATTGCCGAGCAACTCCAGGCGTTGCCGCAGCCGCGTATCACCTTCAACTACCTGGGCCAGTTCGACGGCAGCTTCGATAGCGACAACGGCGCCTTGTTCGCCCCCAGCGGTGAAGCCGTCGGCGATGAAAAGAGCCATGACACCCCGCTCGGCAACTGGTTGACGGTCAACAGCCAGGTCTACGACAACCGCCTGAACATGGCCTGGACCTTCAGCCACGAAATGTTCGCTGAGGCTCAGGTGGAACAACTTGCACAGTTCTGCCGTGAAGAGCTGGAACAACTGATCGAACACTGCAGCAGCGGCGAGCACCTGGGCCTGACCCCTTCGGACTTCCCGCTGGCGACCCTCAGCCAACAGCAGCTCGACGCCCTGCCGATTGCCGTGCGAAACATCGACGATATCTACCCGCTGTCACCCATGCAGGAAGGTCTGCTGGTGCATACCTTGCTGGAGAAGCACTCGGGCATCTACTTCATGCAAGAGTGCTACACCATCGGCGAAAGCATCGACTACACCTTGTTCGATGCAGCCTGGCAGCAAGTGGTGCAGCGCTACGAAGCGATTCGTGCCTCTTTTCTGTGGAACACCGGTGGCCAATTGCTGCAGGTGATTCATCGCAACACCCCGGTCAAGGTTGAATTGCTCGACCTTAGCGACCTGCCCCTGGAGCAGGCCGAGCCGCGCATCATCGAACTGCTGCGCGAAGAGCGCGAAACGGGGTTCGACCTGGCCAAGGAGCCACCGATCCGCTTCAAGCTGATCAAACTTGCCGACCAGACTCACCGCTTCGTCATGAGCAACCACCACATTCTTATCGATGCCTGGTGCCGTTCGTTACTGATGGCAGACTTTTTCGAGATCTACCACGCGGCCCGCGAAGGTCGGCCCAGCCAACTGGCCACGCCGTATCGCTTCCGCAATTTCATCGAATGGCTGCAGGGCCAGGACCGCGAGGTCGCGCAGGGCTTCTGGCAAGCGCAGCTTGCGGGGCTGGAGCAGGCCACGCCATTGCCCACCGACCGCCCGCAAATCAGTGGCGCGGCGCATTCGGTCATCGACGACAACTACACCTGGTTGAGCAACGAGCAAAGCATGCGATTGCAGGAAGCGGCCAACCAGCAACGGCTGACCGTCAACACCTTCGTCCAGGCTGCATGGGCCTTGACCCTGCATCATCACAGCCGCTCCCGCGATATTGTCTTCGGCGTAACCGTCTCCGGACGTCCGGCACATATTCCACAAATGCAGGATACCGTCGGCCTGTTCATCAACAGCGTGCCGTTGCGCATCAAGCTACCCTCCCCGGACGTGCGCACCCGTACACTGGATTGGTTGCACACCATTCTCGACACCAACGTCTCGCTGCGTGAATATGACTACCTGCCACTGGTAAACATCCAGGCCTGTAGCGAACTGCAAAAAGGCCAGCAACTGTTCGACAGCCTGTTTGTCTTCGAGAACGCGCCGATGGCCGCCTCGGTGGGTGCCGATGCGCAGGACATGGGGGTGATTTCCGAGTCGTCGCGGACCCACACCAACTACCCGATCACCGTGGTGGTCTACCCTGGCGAGCAACTCGGCCTGCACCTGTCGTATGACACGCGCTATTTCGACCGCGCAACCATGGACGCACTGTTGGCGCAGTTCCGACAACTGCTGGTGAGCCTGCCTTCGCAGCTGCAGGCACCGCTTGAACAGGTGGCGCAGCTGGAAAACGGCGAGCATCACGACTGGATTGTGCAGCACAACCAGACTGAGGTCGCCCATGCCCTGGACCGTTCGTTCATCGAGCTGTTCGAAGCGCAGGTTGATCAGCACCGCGAGCAGCCCGCCGCCAGTTGCCGAAACGACGTGTGGAGCTACAACGCTCTCGACTGTCACGCCAACCGTGTCGGCCATGCCCTGCTCGCCCATGGTGTAACGCAGGACCAGCCGGTGGCGCTCCTGGCCGACCGCAGTCTGGAGTTGCTGGCGACCATCGTCGGCGCCTTCAAGGCCGGTGCCGGTTACCTGCCGCTGGACCCAAGCCACCCCGACGAACGTATTGCCAACATTCTCGCGGCCAGTCGCACCCCGGCGCTGATCTGTACTGCCCGCTATCGTGAACGCGCCCGCTCATTGCTGGCAGGCCTGGCGCAGCCGGTGCAACTGCTGGTCTGGGAGGACGTGCTCGATAGCGGCTACAGCGAAACCCGCCCAGGCATCTTCAGCGCAGCCAACAGCCTTGCGTACGTGATTTTCACGTCCGGCTCCACCGGGCAGCCCAAGGGCGTGATGGTCGAGCAAGCCGGCATGCTCAACAACCAGTTGAGCAAGGTACCCTACCTTGGCCTGGGCACGCGCGACATCATCGCCCAGACCGCTTCGCAGTCGTTCGATATTTCAGTCTGGCAGTTCCTCACCGCGCTGCTGTGCGGCGCCCAGGTACGCATCATTCCCGATGAGGTGTCCAAGCACCCGGCGCGGCTGCTGGCAGAGATTGAAGAACAGCACGTCAGCGTGCTGGAGATTGTCCCGGCACTGATCCAGGCCCTGCTCGAAGAACAGCACAGCAACCTCACCGAACTGCGCTGGTTGCTGCCCACCGGCGAAGCGCTGCCAGCGGAAACAGCGGCAGGATGGCTGCAACGATATCCGCACATCCCACTGGTCAATGCTTACGGCCCGGCCGAATGCTCCGACGACGTCGCCTTCTACCAGATCGATCAGGCGGCCACCGAGCGCACCCACATCCCCATCGGTTACCCCACCGACAACAACCGCTTGTACCTGCTCGATGACTACCTGTGCCCGGTCCCCGATGGTGCGGTGGGAGAGATCTGTATTGCCGGTGTCGGCGTCGGTCGCGGCTATTGCGCCGATCCGGGCAAGACCGTCTGCGTGTTCGTGCCCAACCCTTTTGCCTTGCTGGCGGGCGAGCGCCTGTACAAGACCGGCGACCTGGCGCGCCGACGCAAGGAAGACGGCGCCCTGGAGTACCTGGGGCGGGTCGATCAGCAGGTCAAGGTCAACGGCTTTCGCATCGAGCTGGGCGAAATCGAGGCGCAGATCAGCCTGTTCACCGGCATTCGCGAAGCCGCAGTGCTGGTCATCGAGCATGCCTTGGGCAAGCAACTGGTGGCGTTCCTCACCCTGGAAGCCCAAACGCAGGCCGACAGCAACAACCTCGACGACCTGCGTGCATTCCTCAAACGCCGTCTGCCGGTGTACATGAACCCCAGCCTGTACCAAGTGTTGGAACAGATGCCACGCAACGCCAACGGCAAGCTCGACCGCAAGGCCTTGGCCCGCCTCGAAACCCAAGGTCCGCAACAGCTTTTCCGCGCACCGCAGAGTGAATTGCAGCATGCCGTAGCGACCGTTTGGCAAACCGTGCTGAAGGCCGAACACATCGGTCTTGATGACAATTTCTTCGCCTTGGGCGGCAACTCGCTGTTGGCCACACAGGTCACCTCGCGCATCCAACTGGAGCTGGCAATCGAGGCGCCGCTGGCGGCCTTGTTCGAAAGCGCCAGCCTGGAGGACTTCGTTCGCCGCCTGCCGGCCCCGGCTGCGCCAACCACTGAAAACGAATTGACCGATCTGTTCGATCTGCTCGATGTGCTGGAGACTCAATGATGCAAAGCAAAGCCCTGTCTGACTTGATCGAACGCTTTATCAAGTTGCCCACAGCCCAGCGCAAAACCCTCTACCAGCAAATGGTCAGCAAAGGCGTGAACATCGCGCGCCTGCCGATCCCGGTGACGCGCGACAGCTTTGAACGTATTGCACTGTCGTTCGCCCAGGAGCGGCAATGGTTTCTCTGGGGGCTGGACCCCAGCAGCAGTGCCTACAATCTGCCAACCGCCCTGCGCTTGCGCGGTGCGCTGGATGTGCCGGCCTTGCAGGGCAGTTTCGATGCGTTGGTGATGCGTCACGAAAGCCTGCGCACACGCTTTGTCGAAGAGGGTGACCAACGCCTGCAAGTGGTCGAGGCCGAAGGCCGAATTGTCATGGAGCAGTTGGCGCTACCCGCTACTGGCAACGACACCACTGACCGGTTGGATGCCTACATCGCCGAACAGATTGCCCGGCCGTTCGATCTGCAGAGCGGGCCGTTGCTACGCGTGCAGTTGCTGCGCCTGGGTGCCGACGACCATGTCTTGTTGTTGGTGCAGCACCATATCGTTTCCGATGCCTGGTCGATGCAGGTGATGGTCCGCGAACTGATCGCCGGCTACAGCCAGAAAAGTGCCGGGCAACCCACGACCCTGCCCGACTTACCGATCCAATATGCCGACTACGCACTGTGGCAACGCCACTGGATGGAAGCCGGTGGCCGCGAAGAGCAGTTAGCCTACTGGCGCGAACAACTGGGTGATGAACAGCCGGTACTGCAGTTGCCTGCCAGCCGCCCACGACCGCCCGTACGCAGTGATCGCGGCGCGTTGCACAAGGTAGAGCTGGACGCTGAACTGGGTCAGGCGCTCAAAGCCTTGGCCAAGCAGCAAGGGGTTACCCTGTTCATGCTCATGCTGGCCGCCTTCCAGGCCTTACTGCATCGTTGCAGCGGCCAGGACGACATTCGCGTCGGCGTGCCCATCGCCAACCGCAACCGGGTAGAAACCGAAGGGCTGATCGGCTTTTTCGTCAACACCCAGGTGCTGCGTGCGCAGTTGCATGGCGAGCTGTCGTTCAGCGACCTGCTGCTGCAGGTCAAGCAGCGCGCCCTGGGTGCCCAGGCTCATCAGGACCTGCCGTTCGAGCAACTGGTCGATGCCCTGCAACCTGAGCGCAACATGAGCCACAACCCGCTGTTCCAAGTGGTCTACAACCACATCAGCGCCGCGCCGGCCAGCGCCGCAGCGGCGTCCGGGCAGGTACAGGGATTGGCTGTCGAAGCTATCGAGTGGCACAACCAGACCGCGCAGTTCGACCTGGCCCTCAACACCTACGAATCAGAGCAGAGCCTGTCGGCCTCGTTCATCTATGCAACCGATCTGTTCGATGCTCAAGATGCACGTTTGCTGGCCCGTCACTGGCTGAATCTATTGCGTGCCATTGCCCGCAATCCGCAGCAGCGCATCGGTGAACTGACATTGCTCGACCCTGACCAGCAACAGGCTGTTCTGGCTCAGTGGAACCCGGCCCCCCGCCGCTTCGAAGTCGAGCGCTGCCTGCATCAATTGATCGAACAGCAGGCTGCCCTGCGCCCCCAGGCCATCGCTTTGACCTTTGAAGGTCAGCACCTGAGTTATGAGGCACTCAACCGTCGCGCCAACCGCCTGGCCCATCACCTGATCAGCCAGGGCGTCGGCCCCGACCACCTGGTCGGCCTGGTCTGCGCGCGGTCCTTCGACATGCTTGTGGCTATCCTCGCCATCCTCAAGGCCGGCGGCGCCTATGTACCGCTCGACCCGCAATACCCCGAAGACCGCCTGGCCTACATGATCGAAGACAGCGGCATCGCCCTGCTCCTGGGGCAACCGGCGGTGCTCCAGCACCTGCCACTACCCGAAGGGCTGGCAACCGTCGCCCTCGACGCGAGCTTTGCCGAACAGCCCGAGCACAACCCGGCTGTTGCCCTGAGCCCAGACAACCTGGCCTATGTCATCTACACCTCAGGCTCCACCGGCAGGCCCAAAGGCACGCTGTTGCCGCACCGCAACGTGCTGCGCCTGTTCGGCGCCACCCAGGACTGGTTCGGCTTCGACCACAACGATGTCTGGAGCCTGTTCCACTCCTATGCCTTCGACTTCTCGGTGTGGGAGATTTTCGGTGCTCTGCTCCATGGCGGCCGCCTGCTGATCGTGCCTCAAGACACCACGCGTGCACCGGACGACTTCTACGCCTTGCTGTGCGACGCAGGCGTCAGCGTCCTCAACCAGACCCCATCGGCGTTCCGCCAGCTCATGCATGTGGCCTGCGCCGAGCAGAACCTGCAGCGTGACAACCGCCTGCGCCATGTGGTGTTCGGCGGCGAAGCCCTCGATGTCGGCAGCCTGGCGCCCTGGTTCCAGCGCTTCGGCGACCAGGCCCCGCGCCTGGTCAACATGTACGGCATCACCGAAACCACCGTGCACGTCACCTACCGCCCGTTGTCGTGCGCTGACCTGCAGCAGGCCAGCGTCAGCCCGATTGGTGAGCCGATCCCGGACCTGTCCTGGTACCTGCTCGACGCCCAGCTCAACCCGGTGCCGCACAACTGCATCGGTGAGCTGTATGTCGGCCGCGCGGGCCTTGCCCGTGGCTACCTCAACCGCGCCGATCTCACTGCCACGCGCTTCATTCCCAACCCGTTCGACAATGACGGCAGCCGCCTGTACCGAACCGGTGACCTGGCGCGCTGCACTGCCGATGGGGTAATCGAATACATCGGCCGTATCGACCATCAGGTCAAGATTCGTGGTTTCCGTATCGAGCTGGGTGAAATCGAGGCGCGCCTGCAAGCCCTCGACGGCATTCGCGATGCAGTGGTGCTGGCGCAACCTGGCCCCAGCGGCGCGCAACTGGTGGCCTACGTGGTGGCCGACGATGCACAACTGGAGATCGCCGAGCTCAAAGCCCGGCTCAAGGCGTCGCTGCCCGACTACATGGTCCCCGCGCATGTGCTACTGCTCGAACGCCTGCCGCTGACCACCAATGGCAAGCTCGATCGCAAGGCGTTGCCACAGCCCGACAGCCAGGCGCAGCAACAGGTCTACACAACCCCCCGCGAGGGCCTGGAGCAACAGATTGCCGAACTCTGGCAGCAGGTGCTGCAAGTCGAACGGGTCGGCCGCGACGACAACTTCTTTGAACTCGGTGGCGACTCGATCATCTCCATTCAGATGGTCAGCCGCGCTCGCCAGGCTGGTATCCGTTTCACTACCAAGGAGCTGTTCCAGCACCAGAGCGTGGCCCGTCTGGCTGGCATTGCCCAGCACATCGAGCAGGATCAGGTCATCGACCAAGGGCCAGTAACAGGAATCGCACTGCTGCTGCCAATTCAGCAATGGTTCTTCGAAGAGGTGCAGCAACAACGTCATCATTGGAACCAGGCTGTGCTACTCAAGCCACGCCAGGCACTGGAGCCTGCCATCCTCGAAGAGGCCCTGCGCGCCTTGCTGGCACACCATGACGCCCTACGCCTGGTGTTCCGTGAACAAGGCCAGGGCTGGGTGGCCGAGCACCAGCCGCCGGCCGCACTGAGCGAACCGCTGCTGCGCAGTCTGCGCCTGGAAAACCTCGAAGGTCTGCGCGAAATGGGCGAACAGAACCAACGCAGCCTCGACCTGACTAACGGCCCGTTGCTGCGCGCCATGCTCGCCGAACTGCCCGATGGCAGTCAGCGCCTGCACCTGGTGGTGCATCATCTGGTGGTCGACGGAGTGTCCTGGCGCATCCTGTTCGAAGACCTGCAACTGGCCTACGAACAGCTGCAGGCCACTCGCAAGGTCAAGCTACCCGCCAAGACAAGCGCTTTCAAACACTGGGCCGAGTACCTCGAAGGCTATGCTCGCGCCCGCCTCGGCCAGCAGGACGAGATGTTCTGGCAACGCCAGCTGCAGGGTGCCCCTGAGGGCCTGCCGTGCGACAACCCCGAAGGTGGCCTGCAGAACCGCAATGCCATGACCGTGCATGCACGCCTGCCACAAGCGCAGACGCGTGCCCTGTTGCAACATGCCCCAGCGGCCTACCTCACCCAGGTCAACGATCTGCTGCTCACCGCCTTGGCGCGAGTGATCTGCCGCTGGACCGGTGAACGCAGCATGCTGGTACAGCTCGAAGGTCATGGCCGCGAGGAGCTGTTCGACGACATCGACCTATCGCGTACCGTGGGCTGGTTCACCAGTATGTTCCCGGTACACCTGACCCCCGCCGATGATCTGGGACTGGCGATCAAACACGTCAAGGAGCAACTGCGGGCCATTCCCGACAAAGGCATCGGCCATGGTGCTCTGCGTTACCTGGGCACGCCCGAGAGCCGCGAGCGCATGCAAGCATTGCCGCAGCCGCGTATCACCTTCAACTATCTGGGCCAGTTCGACGCAAGCTTCGGCGAAGAGCAAGGCGCCCTGTTCATCCCTACCGGCGACCCCGCCGGTGCCGAACAGGATGCAAACGCACCGCTGGGCAACTGGCTGACCCTCAATGGCCAGGTGTATGGCGGCGAACTGAGCATGGGCTGGACCTTCAGCACCGAGATGTTCGACAGCACCACCTTGCAGCGCCTGGCCAACGACTATATGGCCGAATTGGCCAGAGTGGTGGAGCATTGCTGCCTACCGAGTCAGCATGGCGTCACGCCTTCCGACTTCAAGCTGGCGAACCTCACTCAGATGCAACTCGATACGCTGCCGGTGCCAGCCGGCAACATCGAAGACATCTACCCATTGTCACCGATGCAACAAGGTATGCTGTTCCACACCCTGTATGCCGAAGGTAGTGGCGACTACATCACGCAAATGTGCGTGGATGTCGAAGCACTCGACCCCGAGGCTTTCCGCAAGGCCTGGGAAACGGCCGTGGACGCCCACGACATTCTGCGCAGCAGCTTCATCTGGGAAAATGGTTTGGCCCAACCGGTGCAATTGGTGCACCGTCGAATCGAGCTGCCGTTCCGCTATCTCGACTGGCAACTGCGTGACGACCTCAGCGAGGCGCTGGCGCAGTTGGCCGAACAGGATCGCCTGCAAGGTTTCGACCTCAGCACCGCACCACTGCTGCGTCTGTGCCTGGTGCGCACTGGCGAGAACCGCCATCACCTGATCTACACCCACCACCACATCCTGCTCGACGGCTGGAGCAACTCACTGCTGCTGGGCGAAGTGCTGCAGCGCTATCGAGGTGAGCCTGTACCGGCTACGGGCGGACGCTACCGCGACCTGATCGCCTGGCTGCACCAACAGGACGCAACCGCTTCCCAGGCGTTCTGGAGCGACCAGTTCGCGCACTACGAGGCCCCCACGCTATTGGCTCACGCCCTGGCCCCCAATGGCTACGCAGCCCAAGGCCACGGTGAGCATTTCCACCGCCTCGATGCCATCAGCACCGCCGCGCTGAATGCCTTCGCCCGGCAACAAAAAGTGACCTTTAACACCGTGCTACAGGCGGCGTGGATTCTTCTGCTGCAACGCCTAACCGGTCAGGCCACGGTCACCTTCGGCACCACAGTGTCGGGCCGCCCGAGCGGCTTGAAGGGCATCGAGCAACAGGTCGGTCTGTTCATTAACACCCTGCCGGTGGTGGCTTCCCCTCGTGCCGAGCTTCGCGTTGCCGACTGGTTGCAGCAGGTCCAGGCCCAGGGCCTGGCATTGCGCGAGCAGGAGCATGCGCCGCTGTACGAGATACAGCGCTGGGTGGCTCAGGGCGGCGAGGCGCTGTTCGACAATATTCTGGTATTCGAGAACTACCCTGTGGCCCAGGCCCTACAACAAGCGCGCGGCAACGGGCCACGTTTTGCCAATGTGCACAACCAAGAGCAGACCAACTACCCACTGACCCTGCAGGCGATCCTGGGCGATGAACTCACCCTGCAGTTCAGCCATGCCCACGCAGCCTTCTGCAGCGCCGACATTCAACGCCTTGGGCAGCAAGTGGAGGCCTTGCTGCGTGCCATGCTGGCCAACCCGCAGCAGGTCTTGGGCGAGTTAACACTGCTGAGCAGCGAGGCGCAACGTGCAGCCATTGCCCAGTGGAACCCGACCCCGCAAGTTTTTGAAGTCGAGCACTGCCTGCACACCTTGATCGAGCGCCAGGCCACCCTGCGTCCCGCGGCCATCGCCCTGACCTTTGAAGGCCAACACCTGAGTTATGAGGCGCTCAACCGTCGCGCCAACCGCCTGGCCCATCACCTGATCAGCCAGGGCGTCGGCCCCGACCGCCTGGTTGGCCTGGCCTGCGCGCGGTCCTTCGACATGCTTGTGGCTATCCTCGCCATCCTCAAGGCCGGCGGCGCCTATGTACCGCTCGACCCGCAGTACCCCGAGGACCGCTTGGCCTACATGATCGAAGACAGCGGCATCGCCCTGCTGCTCGGTCAACCGGCAGTGCTCCAGCATCTGCCACTGCCCGAAGGGCTGGCAACCGTCGCCCTCGACGCGAGCTTTGCCGAGCAGCCCGAGCACAACCCGGAGGTTGCCCTGAGTCCAGACAACCTGGCCTATGTCATCTACACCTCAGGCTCCACCGGCCGGCCCAAAGGCACGCTGCTGCCGCACCGCAACGTGCTGCGCCTGTTCGACGCCACCCAGGATTGGTTCGGCTTCGACCACAACGATGTCTGGAGCCTGTTCCACTCCTATGCCTTCGACTTCTCGGTGTGGGAGATCTTCGGGGCCCTGCTCCATGGTGGTCGCCTGCTGATCGTGCCTCAAGACACCACGCGTGCCCCCGACGACTTCTACGCCTTGCTGTGCGACGAAGGCGTCAGCGTCCTCAACCAGACCCCTTCGGCTTTTCGCCAGCTCATGCATGTGGCCTGCGCCGAACAGCACCTTCAGCGTGACAGCCGCCTGCGGCATGTGGTGTTCGGCGGCGAAGCCCTCGATATCGGCAGCCTGGCGCCCTGGTTCCAGCGCTTTGGTGACCAGGCCCCACGCCTGGTCAACATGTACGGCATCACCGAGACCACCGTACACGTCACCTATCGCCCGTTGTCGTGCGCCGACCTCCAGCAAGCCAGCGTCAGCCCGATTGGTGAGCCGATTGCGGACCTGTCCTGGTACCTGCTCGACGCCCAGCTCAATCCGGTGCCGCACAACTGCACCGGTGAGCTGTATGTCGGCCGTGCGGGCCTTGCCCGTGGCTACCTCAACCGCGCCGACCTCACTGCCACGCGCTTCATTCCCAACCCGTTCGACAATGACGGCAGCCGCCTGTACCGAACCGGTGACCTGGCACGCTGCACTGCCGATGGAGCCATTGAATACATCGGCCGTATCGACCATCAGGTGAAAATTCGTGGCTTCCGTATCGAGCTGGGTGAAATCGAGGCGCGTCTGCAAGCCCTCGATGGCATTCGTGATGCAGTGGTGCTGGCGCAACCTGGCCCCAGCGGCGCGCAACTGGTGGCCTACGTGGTGGCCGACGATGCACAACTGGAGATCGCCGAGCTCAAAGCCCGGCTCAAGGCGTCGCTGCCCGACTACATGGTCCCCGCACATGTGCTACTGCTCGAACGCCTGCCGCTGACCACCAATGGCAAGCTCGATCGCAAGGCGTTGCCACAGCCCGACAGCCAGGCGCAGCAACAGGTCTACACAGCCCCCCGCGAGGGCCTGGAGCAACAGATTGCCGAACTCTGGCAGCAGGTGCTGCAAGTCGAGCGGGTCGGCCGCGAGGACGACTTCTTCGAGTTGGGTGGGCACTCGTTGCTCGTCATCAACCTGGTTTCGCAGCTGCAACTGAGCCTGGGTCTTAAGGTCACGCCCCAGGAGGTGTTCCATCACCCTGTCCTGGGTAACTTCGCCGCCAGTCTCGACCCTCAGGCAGGCCTGGCTGGCAAGGAAAAACTCAATGCACTTGAAGCACTGCTCGACGAAATGGAGGAAGTCTGATGGATAACCAAATGGCAATGGGTATCGCTCGGCGCTTCATCAGGTTGCCCCTGGAAAAACGCCGCCCCTTTCTCGAGAAGATGCTCCAAGAAGGCGTTTCGCCCGCCAACTTACCGATTCCACCGCTACGTGCGGACTTCGACAAGTTGCCGCTCTCGTTCGCCCAGGAGCGCCAGTGGTTCCTTTGGCAGATGGACCCGACCAGCAGTGCTTATCACGTGCCCATCGCGCTACGCCTGCACGGGGTACTGGATCTCGAGGCCCTGCAACGAGCCTTTGACAGCTTGGTGCAACGTCATGAAACCCTGCGCACCACCTTCGTACTGGGCGAGGAACGCCCCGAACAAGTCATTCATGACCCCGTACCGCTGAACATCGAGCGGCACAATGCGTCATTCGACGAAGTCGAGCTCAAGGACTGGATCGAATACCGCATCGCCCAGCCGTTCGACCTGCAGCATGGCCCGCTGCTGCGTGTCAGTCTTCTGCAATTGGCCGCCGACCAACACGTATTGCTGGTGGTGCAGCACCATATTGTCTGCGACGGCCAGTCGATGCAGGTGATGGTCGATGAATTGGTACGACTGTACAGCGCCTTCAGCCAAGGGGGCGAAGCGTCCCTGGCGCCGTTGTCGATCCAGTATGCCGACTACGCCCTCTGGCAGCGTCGCTGGATGGAAGCCGGCGAACGCGAGCGACAAATGAGCTACTGGCAAACACAACTGGGTAGCGACCATACCGTGCTGGAACTGCCTTTTGATCGCCCACGCCCAGCGGTGCGAAGCGACCTGGGCGCACTGCTGTCGATAGACCTGCCAGCCACGTTGGGCCAGAACCTCAAGGCCCTGGCCCAACGCCAGGGGGTCACCTTGTTCATGCTGCTGCTGACTTCATTCCAAGTGCTGCTGCACCGCTACAGCGGTCAAGGCGATATTCGCGTCGGTGTGCCGGTGGCCAACCGCAACCGGGTCGAAACCCAGGGTCTGATCGGCTTCTTCATCAATACCCAAGTGCTGCGCGCCGAAATCCACCCCGGCCAGACCTTCAGTGAACTGCTGCAACAGGTGCGCCAGCGCACCCTGGGCGCACAGGACCACCAGGAGCTGCCGTTCGAGCAGTTAGTCGAGGGCCTGCAACCGGAGCGCAGCCTCAGCCACACGCCGCTGTTCCAGGTGATGTTCAACCATCAGCACGCCGCCCGCCAGGCCACCGACAGCGGCTCCAGCGGCCCATTGCAAGTCTCGCCGTTGGCCTGGAGCAGCCATACCGCCCAGTTCGACCTGACCCTGGCTACCTACGAGTCCGCCACCGGGCTGGCCGCCACTCTGACCTACGCCACCGACCTGTTCGAACCTGGCCGTATCGAGCGCATGGCGCGACACTGGCTCAATCTACTGCACGGTATTGTCGCCAACCCACAGGCCAAAGTGGCGCAACTTCCGCTGCTCGAGACTGAAGAACAAGCGCTGATCGTCGAGCAGTGGAACGACACCACAGTGACCGACTACCCGCTGGATACCCCAATCCATCGTTTGATCGAAGAACAGGTGCTGGCTACCCCGGATGCACCAGCGTTGCACTTTGGTGAACAGGCGTTGAGCTACCGCGAGTTGGACCAGCGCGCCAACCAGTTGGCTCATCAACTGATCGCCCTGGGCGTCGGTCCGGAAGTGTTGGTCGGCATCGCCGTGGAGCGTAGCCTGGAGATGGTCGTCGGCCTGCTGGCAATCCTCAAGGCGGGTGGCGCCTATGTGCCGCTTGATCCTGAATACCCCGAGGAGCGCCTGGCCTACATGATTGAGGACAGCCGCATCGGCTTGCTGCTGAGCCAATCGCACCTGAACCTGCCGTGCCCGCAACGTCTGGCGAAACTGAACCTGGATACCCTGTCGCTGGAAGGCTTCTCGGTGCAACCCCCTGCGGTCGCCGTCGACCCTGAACATCTGGCCTACGTTATCTACACCTCTGGCTCTACCGGCAAACCCAAAGGCGCGGGAAACCGCCACAAGGCGCTGACCAACCGCCTGTGCTGGATGCAACACGCCTACAACCTTGGCCTTGGCGACACCGTACTGCAAAAAACGCCGTTCAGCTTCGACGTGTCGGTGTGGGAGTTTTTCTGGCCGCTGATGACCGGTGCACGCTTGGCCATTGCCGGGCCTGGTGATCACCGTGACCCGCGTCGCCTGATCGCGCTGATCAACAAACACCAGGTCAGCACACTGCACTTCGTGCCGTCGATGCTGCAGATGTTCCTGCTCGATGAGCGCGTCTCTTCCTGCACCAGCCTGCGCCGGATCGTGTGCAGCGGCGAGGCGTTGCCGGTGGATGCCCAGGACCAGGTACTGGCCAAACTGCCCAATGCCGCGCTGTACAATCTTTACGGCCCGACCGAAGCAGCTATCGACGTCACCCACTGGCACTGTCGCGACGAAGGCCTCGATGCAGTGCCGATCGGCAAGCCGATCGCCAATCTGCAAACCTACGTACTGGATGTCGAGTTGCAGCCCGTTCCTGCAGGTGTGGTCGGCGAACTTTACCTCGGCGGCGAAGGGCTCGCCCGCGGCTACCATCGCCGCCCGGCGCTGACTGCAGAGCGCTTTGTCACCAGCCCGGTCGGCAACGGCAAGCGTCTGTACCGCACCGGCGACCTGGCCAGCCTGCGTACCGACGGCGTAATCGAGTACCGTGGTCGCATCGATCATCAGGTGAAGATCCGAGGCCTGCGTATCGAGCTGGGAGAGATAGAAGCCCGCCTGATGGAACAGCAAGCCGTGCGCGAAGCCGTGGTGCTGGCCATAGACGGCGCCTTGATCGCTTATGTAGTGCCAACTGACTGGACTGCGCAAGACCAGGAAGCCCAGCGCGATATCATCCGCGAGCCACTGCGCCAGACCCTGCCAGACTACATGGTCCCGAGCCAACTGCTGTTCATCGAGCGCCTGCCGCTGAGCCCCAACGGCAAGCTCGAACGCAAGGCGCTGCCCAAGCCCGATTTCACGCAAGTACAGAAGACCTACGTCGCGCCGCGCAGCGCAATGGAACAACGTATCGCAGCCATCTGGCAGGACGTACTCAAGCTTGAGCGGGTGGGTTTGAACGACAACTTCTTTGAACTCGGTGGTGACTCGATCATCTCGATCCAAGTGGTCAGCCGCGCCCGCCAGGCTGGTATCGATTTCACCCCGAAAGATCTGTTCCAGCACCAGACCGTGCAGCACCTGGCAAGCGTCGCGCAACAGGACGCCAGCCAGCTGGCGGCGTCATTCAACGCCCGGCCCCACGACTGGCAAGAGGCAGCCGAGGTGGCCACACGCAGCGTGACGCCGGCAGATTTCCCCTTGACCAAGCTGACCCAGGCCCAGTTGGATAACCTGCCGATTCCGGTCGACCAGGTGCAAACCCTCTATCCCCTATCACCCATGCAGCAGGGCATGCTCTTCCACACCTTGCAATCCAGCGCCGCCAGTCTTTACGTCACTCAAACCAGCGTACCGGTGGAAGGCCTGGACAACCAACGCTTCATTGATGCCTGGAACGCCGTCATCGCCCGCCACGAAATGCTGCGTACCGGCTTCTGGCACGATAACCTGCTCAGCGAGCCGCTGCAGATCGTGCGGCGCCAGGCCAGCCTGCCCTTGCGCCTGCTGGACTGGCGCGGGCACGAGGTCAGCGAGCAGCAACTGCACGCCGAGGCCCAGGCCGACTGCCAGCGCGGCTTCGACCTGCTGCAGGCACCGCTGATCCATCTCACCCTGATCCGCTTGAGCGATACCAGCCAGCAGTTGATCTGGACTGCCCACCACATTCTCATGGACGGCTGGAGCAGCTCGCAGCTGCTGGCCGAGGTGTTCGCCCTGTACGCCGGACACCCGCTGCCAGCCAAGCTAGGGCACTACCAGGACTACATCCAGTGGCTGCAGGCCCAGGACACCAAGGCCTTGGAAAGCTTCTGGTGCGCACGCCTGCAAGACATCGGCAGCACCACTCAACTGGCCGCTGCGGTGTACCCCAAGCCTGCGGCCGGGCAAACAGGGCACCAGCAGCTGTGCCTGGACTGGGATGTCAGCCGCACCCAGGCGTTGCGCCTGCAGGCACAACGCCTGCGGATCACTCCCAACACGCTGATCCAGGGCGCCTGGCTGCTGCTCCTACAGGCCTACACAGGCCAGCAGACCGTGTGCTTTGGCGCCACGGTCGCCGGTCGCCCCACCAGCCTGCCGGGGGCAGGGGATATCCTTGGGTTGTTCATCAACACCCTGCCGATTATCCAGAGCCCGCGCCCAGAGTTGCAGCTGCGTCAATGGTTAGCGCAACTGCAGGCAGACAACCTGGAGGTACGCGACCATGAGCATGCCTCCCTGGCCGACCTGCAACGCTGGGCGGGTCACCCTGGCCAGGCGTTGTTCGACAGCATCATCGTGTTCGAGAACTACCCGGTTAGCGAGCGCCTGGACGACGCTCAACGCTCACAGTTGCGCTTTGGAAAAGCCCAAAGTCGGGATGTCACCAACTATCCCATGGACCTGGAAGTGCACCTGGGCGAGAGCCTGCGGATCAAATTCCTGTACCTGCGCAGCCACTTTACCGAACAGTCCGTACACGCCATCCGTGGCGAATTCGAACGCTTGCTACAAGCCATGCTCATCAACCCGGACAGCGCCCTGGGCAACTTGCTCTTGTGGCAACCTCAGGCGCAGCCAACACCCACCGCACCCACAACGCCGAGCACCTTGCTGGTCGAGCGCATCGCCCAGCACGCCCACGCCAATCCCGACCAAGTAGCCGTCAGTTGCGCCGGCCAGTATCTGACCTACGCCCAGTTGGAAGTGCGTGCCAATCGCCTGGCGCACTACCTGATGGCTCAGGGTATCGGCCCGGAGCACTTTGTTGGCATTGCCCTGGAGCGCTCGTTAGAGGTGATAACCAGTTTCCTCGCGGTAATGAAGGCCGGTGCAGCCTACGTGCCGCTGGACATCGATTACCCGCCGGAGCGTATCAGGTGGGCCATGCAGGACTCAGGCATGACCCTGCTGCTTACCCGCGGCACCGTGTACAAGCGCCTCCCCCAGGACACCGGCGTGCCCTGCACCGACCTCGACGGCCTGGACCTGTCGGCATTTCCCGCGCACACCCCGGTGCAACGCAGCGGCGGTGACAATCTGGCCTACTTGATCTACACCTCGGGTTCCACCGGCAACCCCAAGGGCGTGTCGGTCACCCATGCACCACTGGCAATGCATTGCCAAGCCATCGCCGAGCTGTACGAGATGGACGCCAGCACCTGCGAGCTGCTGTTCATGTCATTCGCCTTCGACGGTGCCCAGGAGCGCTGGCTGTCAACGCTGTCGTCGGGCGGGCGCTTGGTGCTGCGCGACAACCGCCTGTGGACGCCGGAGGAAACCTGGCAAGCTCTGCAGCAGGAGCAAGTTAGCATCGCTTGCTTCCCACCTGCATATCTGCAGCAACTGGCCGAATACGGCGAAACCCAGACCAGCCCGCCGCCGGTGCGCATCTACTGCTTTGGTGGTGACGCGGTGGCCGATGCCAACTTCGAGTTGGTCAAACGCAGCCTGCGCCCGCAGTACCTGACCAACGGCTACGGCCCCACCGAAACAGTGGTGACGCCACTGCTGTGGAAGGCTGACCTGGGCCAGCGTTGCGAAGCAGTGTATGCCCCCATCGGTAAGGTCGTAGGCAACCGCACGCTGCAGGTGCTCGACCCGCTCCTGCGTCCCCTCCCGTCGCAGTTGGCCGGCGAGCTCTATATCGGTGGGGAAGGTGTTGCCCGTGGCTACCACGCACGCCCTAGTCTCACCGCCGAACGCTTCGTGCCCGATCCCTTCGGTACGCCTGGTGCACGCCTGTACCGCACCGGCGACTTGGTACGCGCTCGTCTGGATGGGGTGTACGACTACCTGGGGCGTTTGGACAATCAAGTGAAGATTCGCGGCTTCCGCATCGAGTTGGGCGAGATCGAGGCACGCCTGCGCAGCTACCCTGGCGTTCAGGATGCGGTGGTGGTGGCACGCGATATCAGCAATGGCAAGCAACTGGTCGGTTACGTGGTCGGTAACGACCTGCAGACCGATGCATTACGCGCTCAGCTGGGCGCCGAGCTACCCGACTACATGGTGCCAGCGCATCTCCAACTCCTCGCGCACCTGCCGCTGAGCCCCAACGGCAAGGTCGACCGCAAGGCCCTGCCCGACCCGGACTTCAAGGCCAACGTCCACGTCCCCCCGCGCAATGCGCTGGAGCATGACTTGGTAAAGATTTGGCAAGAGGTGCTGGAGCGCGAACAGGTGGGTATCACCGACAACTTCTTCGAACTTGGCGGCGATTCTCTGCGCATCCTGCGCGTGCTATCCAAGGCCCGAGCCCTGGCGCACCCCGGCTTCGAGTTGAAGCTGCGCGACCTGATGGGTAAGCCGACTATCGCCGAGCTGTCCGGCTTTGACCCACGCGAAACCGCCAGTGCCCCCAATCCGTTGCTCGCACTCAACCGCCCCACGCCCGGCAGTCCCCCACTGTTCTGCCTGCATGCAGGTTTCGGTACGCTGTTCGACTACGAACCGCTGGCCCGTTGCCTGGAGGGCCAGCGCAGCGTGGTCGGGGTCCAGTGCCGCATGTTGCTTGACCGCGAATGGCAAGACAGCTCGCTGACACAGATGGCCGACGACTATGTCGCTGCAATTCGCAGCCTGCAACCTCACGGACCCTACGCTCTGCTCGGCTGGTCGTTGGGCGGCGCCCTCGCGGTGCTGGTGGCCGACAACTTGAAGCGACAGGGCCAAGAGGTCGAATACCTGGGCCTGGTGGACAGCTTCTCACCCCATGGCCAAGTGTCTGCCGACGATGGGCATGCCCAAGAGCTGGCACAGTTCCTTGGGGTCATACTCGGGCGTCCGGTCGAATCGTTGGCACCGCTAACGCTACAAGGCGAGCACGCGCGCGCGGCGCTGGAACAGCTGATTCGCGATGAACAGGGCAAGGGTCCGGAAAACGCTCGCTACAGTGGCTTCGATGCTGCCGACCTGGCCTTGGTGTTCATCGTCGCAATGAAGCTCAAGGCGCTGTCCGAACGGCTCGAAAGCCTGCCGGTGGTTTCCGGTCCAGCCAGCGTCTGGTGGGCCAATACTACTCCAGCAACGGAGCGCAAGACCTTCGAGCAAGTACTCGGAGGCCAATTGCAACGACGTACGCTACCTGCCGGCCATCATGAGCTGCTCGACCATCCGGGTTTCCTCGAACACCTGCTTCAGGACCTCACCAGCCCTGCACCGCTGCAATCCTGACCCTTGTCCGGCGCGGGCGAGAACGCCCGCGCCGGCCTGATCCCGTTGCCACACAAGGAATTTTCATGTCTCTACACCCGGACCTCGCCGCTTTCCTGGAACTGGCCGAATTCGGCCGCCTCACGGGCAAGAGCAAGCCCATGCACGAACTGAGCGTCGAGGCCGCCCGCGCCGAGTTCGAGGCCACCTCAGCGATCCTCGATCCAGCCCCTCCGGCCGACCTCGAGGTGCTCGAACTGACGTTCACCACCCGCGACGGCATCCACCTGCCAGCGCGGCTGTACCGCCGCAGCACGACGGCCGCTGGGGCGCAACCGCTGACGTTATACTTTCACGGCGGCGGTTTCGTGGTCGGCAGCCTGGACTCCCACGACAGCGTATGCCGTCGCCTAGCCAGTACCGGCGCTGCAGCGGTGCTCGCCCCGGCCTATCGCCTGGCCCCTGAGCACCGGGCCCCGACCGCTCTGGATGATGCGCTGGACAGCGTCAACTGGCTGACCACAGTAGCTACCGAGCTGAACCTGGACATCAACCGGGTGTCCTTCGCTGGCGACAGCGTTGGCGCCACTCTGGCCACCAGTCTGGCCCTCATCGCCGCCGCTGAACCTGCGCGCATCACCGTGCAGCCGCTGTGCCAGTTGCTGTTCTACCCCGTGACCGACATGAGCCGCCAGCGCGCGTCACACCGTTTGTATGCCGAGGGTTACCTATTGGAAACTGACACCTTGGAGTGGTTCTACAGCCACTATTGCGCCGCCCACCGCGACGACCCGCGGCTCTCGCCGCTGCTGGTCAAGCACCTGCCGGTCATGGCCCCGGCCTACATCAGTCTGGCGCGCTTCGACCCGCTGGTGGACGAAGGCCTGGCCTACGTCGAACGCCTGCGTGCCAGTGGTACACAGGTTCACCTGGACATTCAGGAAGGCCTGACCCACGACTTTCTGCGCATGACCGGTATCGTCGCCGAGGCGGCGCAGGTCTACGAACACTGCACGGACTGGCAGGCCAGCCAGGTGATCCGCGAAGAGGTCGAAACTGGTTAAACAACGTCAGCAGCGTGCAAATATTTGCGCTAACCATCGCCCCCACAACAAAAAAACGCCCGATGCAAACATCGGGCGTTTTTCTTCGCACACCGTTACAACGATCGATCAGTCCCAGACACCTCGCAGGGTCAGCATGTAGTTACGCGGCGTACCGTAGTAGTTAGCATAATCCGGATGCGTCAGGGTGTCGTAGTACTTGCGATCGAACAGGTTGTTGGCGTTGAACGCCACCGTCCAGTGCGAATCTACCTTGTACTCGAGCATCGCATCCCACACGGCGTAGCCGCCTTGGGACATCTCTACCTGAGTCTTGGGAATTTCGTTCACGCCGCTGTACTCGATCTCGCCGCTGACGAAGTTGGCGCTCTGGATAGTTGCACCACCACCGACCTTCCAGTCGGACAGCTCACCCGGAAGCACGTAGGTGCTCCAGAACTTGGCCAGATGCTTGGGCGTCACGCTGCTGAAGATCGCGCTGTTGGTGCGGTCCTCGTTGCGGTTGTAGGTGTAGCCAGCCATCACTTGCCAGTTCGGCAGCAGCTCACCGCTGATTTCCAGGTCGATGCCCTTGCTGGTGACTTTGCCACGTGGCAAGTAACAGCAACTGCCGCCGTACATCAGCACTTGCTGGGCATAGCGCGGGTCGGGGGTCGCCTGGTTCTCGCGCTCGGAGTAGAACAGCGCCGCCGAGACGTTAACCGCACCGTCCCACAGCTCGCCCTTGACTCCGGTCTCGTAGGTTTTGCCTTCCATCGGATCCAGTGACGTGCCCGGTTGCGGACCAGCCAGAGACTTGGCCTGCGGGTTGAATATCTCCGAATAACTGACGTAAGTAGACCACTCTTCGTTCAAGTCGTAGACCAGACCACCGAACGGCACTACCTTGGTCGGCTCGCGATAGTCGACGATGTTTTTCACCGACCAGACGTCGGTGACCCTGTCCTTGGTCGAGTAGACTTGATCGTACTTATAGCGAGTGGCGCGTGCACCCACTATCAGCTTCAACGGATCAGCGAGTTGCAGGCGCAGGGTCGAATACAGGCCGTACTGTTTCTGCTTGTTCGGGCTGTAGTCACGCCAGAACTCCTTGTCCATGGTGCCTTCCACCCATGGCTGGGTGGCTGGGCCGAAACGACCGCTCATGCCGTCGGCAGCGCGCCAACGGGCTCGAATGGACTGCGCGTCGGCACCGATCAGCAGCTCGTGCTCGCGGCCCAGCATATCGAACTTGCCAGAGAGGTTCATGTCCAGCACGGTCTGGTCGGTCTTGGCACGCTGGTAACTACCCGCCCAGTAAGGTCCGCTTCCATCGGCCCTGTCGATGTTGCCATAGATGAATGCACCCTGGCTCTCCACGGTTTCGAATACGTGGGTCAGCGAGGTATTGAACTTCCAGTCATCACTGAAATAGTGGTCAAGTTTGAAGAACAGCTCATTGGAAGAGTGATCGGAATACGACCAGGTCGTAGTCGGCCAATAGCTGCGGCTGTAGTTCGGACTCTTGCCATCGGAGTAGAACGGCAGGCCATCACCGGTGCCAGTTTCCTTGTTCTTCTCCAGGCGGCCACCGAGGGTGATCATGGTGTCGGGCGTCAGGTCTGCCTCGAGCACACCATAGACCGTCGGGTTCTCGGTCCCGCGGTTATCCATGAAGTACTGGCGGTCGTTGTAGGCAGCGACCAACCGGCCACGTAGCGCTCCGTCAAAGGCGAGCGGACCGGTGACATCGACCTGCGTGCGGTAGTTGTCCCAGGAGCCGGCCGAGGCATCGAACTTGAGCTGGTAGTGGTCCAGAGGGCGCTTGCGCACCAGGTTGATGATGCCGCCTGGGTCACCCACACCACCGAACAATCCGGCAGAGCCGCGCAGCACTTCGATGTGGTCGAACTCGGCAAGGTTGTACAGCTGGTTGGAATAGCCACCGTTGGCGTCGAGGCTGGAAGCACCGTCGATCTGGATGTTCTTGATCTCGAAACCACGCGAATAGTAACGCGGCATGCGGTAGTTGAAGTTTTTGACGGTGATGCCGGGGGTGGCGCGCATTGCATCGCCCAAGCCAGTAATCTGCCGGTCCTTGAGGGCCTGGGCGGTAATCACCGACACCGATTGCGGCGTCTCGCGCAGCGACATCGGCGTCTTTGAGCCGACGCTGGTCAGCCCTGGCGTGTAGGAGCCTGAGTGCTCGGTGGATTCACCCATCCCTTGGCCGACGACGCTAGTCGCGCCCAGCTCCAGTGTCGCCCCCGAAGCGGACCCCTTTGGGCTGCTTAGGATGACCGTGTCGTTCTCGATGCGGTAGGTCAGGTTGGCATTCTTGAGCATGGTCTCCAGCGCGGTGCTGGGTTCCATGTTGCCGGAGACCGGTACAGAACGCTTGCCGCTGACCAGGCTCGGCTCGAACAGGAACTGCAGGCCGGTCTGATAGCCCAATTGGGTCAGCGCTTCATTGAGTGGCATTGCCGGGACGTTTACCCGGCTTTCCTGCGCTTGAGCAACATTCCCCATGCCCAATGCCAGGCCTAGCACGATAATCGACGTGCAGCTGCGCAGCCGTTCCTTCTGCCACGAGCAAAAACGGCCCGTCAATGCGTGTCGTTCAGATTTCATTTCTTCGAATCGCTCCCGTGTTGCGGTCCAAGTGTTGGAAATCGTCGCCTCTGGAGGGCAACTGATAGAGGGCACAGCCCCTGATTCGAGTACGTTCACAGCCATACGTGCCGGGTGGCACGGCAGCAAAGCGGATGGACTCGCTGACTAGACGAAGTGAATCTGAACGAAATTAGGAATATTTATCTTTTGATACGTTTCACAAAACGCAGCCTCTGCGTTGAGCAGATTGCAAAACGTGCATCTAAGCGCTGCATGCGCAGGACAGAGGATATCAGCGAGTCTCACCACTGACATCCCGGATTGAGGCGTTCCCCGTCTTCATCAAGGCTTTGATCCATAAGCAAATAATCCATTGAACAGCAGCCATCATTCATTAAAGAGTTAATGTGCCTTATTTGAAAGTCAGCGCTGCAGGTATGGGATTAAATAGGCAAGGCCCAGACCTTCGGAGCACGCTCAATGTTTCTACCTATCCGCCCACGCACGCCTATTTCCCGCTGTGCAATGGGACTGTTTACCTTAGTCAACAGCTTCGCTTTACCCGCTTACGCGGATCTTCTGCAGGACAGCCACGCGAGCCTGGAGGCGCGTACTGTTTACTTCAACAGCGACCTGCGCGACGGTAGAACAGCCAATCCGCAAGGCGCGTCAAAGCACGACGAGAGCGCCCAAGGTTTTATCTTCAAACTGCAATCGGGTTATACCGAAGGCGTCATTGGTTTCGGCGCAGATGCCTTGGCCATGCTGGGGATCAAACTCGACTCCAGTGCCGCCGACAGTAACAGCGGCCTGCTGCCCTCAAGTGGTCACCACCCGCGGCATGCCGCCGACCAATACGCCAAGGCAGGTATTGCGGGGAAGGTGCGTTTTTCCCACACACAACTTAAATACGGTGCGCTGCTACCGGACATGCCGCTGTTAAAGTACGACGACACCCGACTCCTGCCGAGTATGTTTCACGGCAGCCAACTGGTCAGCGAGGAAGTTGCCAGGTTGAAATTCAGCGCTACTCGATTGCAGCGTTATACCGCGCGGGACTCCACTGATGCTCAAGACATTCGCTTGAATTGCAAGAACAAGCGCTACGTCTGCAATACCAGCGGTAACCGTTTCGAGGCCTACCAGGCTGACTATCAACTCAATCGCCAGTTCGTACTGCAATATGCCCAGGGCGGCCTGGAGAATGTCTATCATCAGCGCTTCTTCGGTGTCTTGGGCAGCGGGGCCTTTGGGGCTGGAAAAATCAACGCCGACCTACGCTGGTTTGACAGTTATGACGATGGCTCGGCACGCGCTGGTAAAATCGACAACCATGCCTTGAGCGCGATGCTTGCCTATTCCCATGGTTACCAGACATTCAGCGCTGGCTGGCAAAGTTTGAATGGAAGTAGCTCGATGCCCTACCTGGATGGCAGCACACCGTACTTGGTCAACTACGTGCAATACAACGACTTCGCAAACACCGAAGAACATTCCTGGCAACTACGCTACGACCTCGACCTGACCGGCATCGGCATTCCCGGCTTGAACATCTTGACCCGTTACGTTAGCGGCGACCATATACAGCTTGCCAACGACCAAGAAGGTAAGGAATGGGAACGTAACATAGAGTTGAAATACATAATTCAGACCGGCTCCTTCAAAAACCTCAGTCTACGTCTACGCAATGCCACCTATCGCACAAACTATGCGCAGTCTGCCCGGGATGTGGATGAGATTCGGCTGATTGCCAGCTACAACTTCTCGATCATCTGACTGATCATCAAGCTACTGATAAACAACATTTTTTACCCGCAAATAATAACGCCACATCTCATTATTCGCTGAATAACCATCAAACCTTAGCTTCCGGGCTTGTTTCCCCGGCACAACCCTCTTAGCGTTGACTCATGCCCTGACAAGCGAACACTGACAGCAGCGGCTCGCCACATCACTGCGTAGCCTGATCACATTGAACACCGACTGTTTTCAACCTGGAGATCCCCATGAGCGATTCCATCGTTAACCTGTGCCCGAAAAACTTCGACCGCAAAACAACTGCACTGTTATTTACTGACCCACAAGTAGAGGTGCTGACTGAACATGGCGGCGCCTGGCCTTTTGTGAAAGATGCAGTATTGGCCAATCGTACGGTCGAGAATATCGAACGGCTTTTGCAGACGGCAAAGCAACATGGTTATGAGGTTTTCGTCTCGCCGCATTACTACTACCCCACCGACCATAAGTGGCACTTTCATGATCCACTGAGTGAAGTCATGCACGCCAACCGCATGTTCGAGCGCGGCAGCCCATTGAGCTTGCAAGGCTTCGTTGGCTCAGGGGCGGATTGGGTTCCAGCGTTGCAACCGTATATCGAAGACGGCAAGACTATTGTTTGTTCGCCACACAAACTTTATGGGCCGCAGTCCAACGATCTGATATTGCAGTTGCGCAAGTTCGGTATTCAGAAAGTCATTCTTGGCGGCATGCTCGCCAATATGTGTGTCGAGGCCCATGCCCGCGAACTGCTTGAGCAGGGCTTCGAATTGGTCATTGCCAAAGATGCAACGGCGGGGCCGCGCCACGCTGAATGGGGTAATGGCAATGTATCGGCAGATATCAACTTCCGTTACTTGTCCAAAGATGTGCTCAGCACCGACGAGATCATTCAGCGTTTAACCCCTGCACCTGTCTCCAAAGCAGACGAGCAGCGCTGCAAACAACGATAACGCGCGATTGAAAAACTTTCTTCCCCCTCAAAGGAACACCCTCATGACCCGGTCATTAAGAAAGACGTTGATCACCGCCTGTATCCTGACCTCAATCAGCATGTTGCCCCTGCAGTCCTTTGCCTCGCAGGCCGTCGACTCCACGCTCTATTCAGTCAATCGTGGCGATCCGTCACTCCAAGCCAACGGCAAATACATTGACGAGATGGTTGCGGACTTCATGAAGAAGAACGATTTGCCTGGTTTGTCGATGGCGATCGTTCAAGCGCCTTACATTCCCCGTGCAGCAGGCTATGGCCTGGCGACAGAAACCAATGACGAACTTGCATCAATCAAAACCATCTGGAACGTAGGTCAGATCACCCAGGCGTTTACCGCCGTGTCCATTTTCCAGCTTGTGGAGATGGGCAAGCTTGATGTCAACGACAAGGTGGCCGCCTACCTCAGCGATACGCCAAGCAGTTGGCAGGACGTGACCATTCTCGACCTGCTCCAACACGCCTCCGGTATTCCCGACTTCAGGCACCATGGCTATGACGCCAACACCGCCTACACACCGGACAAACTGGTCGATTTGGTAAAAGGTGACCCGCTGATATTCAAACCAGGCACCAAGGTCAAGGACAGTGCGACCGATTTCATTTTGCTCGGTCAAATTATCGAAAATACCAGCGGGATGAGCTACGAAGACTTCGTCTGGAAATACCAGATTCAACCGTTGGGCTTGAAAAGCACGATGTTTGTGGCAGACATGCAAAGCAAACTCCACCTTGATCGCCCTACCCCCACCAAAGTCAAAAACCAGCATTCAAAATTCAAGGCTGACCAGGTCTTCATTGACCCGCTGGAGACGGCAACAGGCTACAAGTCGATCAACGGAAAAAATACAGCGGTCAGCCTTGAAGCATCCAACAACCTGTACGCCTATGGCGGCCTGTGGTCTTCAGCGGAAGATATCAGTCGCTGGGATATCGCCCTTGCGGGCAGTGTGCTGCTCAAGGATGCCGCACACCGCGACACGATCTACAAACCCGCAAAGCTTAAAAATGGCGCAGTGGTCCCGGCGATGGCCGGCTGGGAATTCACCAAACATCCCGGGTTCCTTGAAATCAAGGGCAGCAATGCGGGGTTCAGTGCTTATCTGAGTCGGTTTACTGCTGGCGATGAACTGGTCTGCGTCACGCTCATTACCAACAAGCAAGACGTCGATATGACGGCTCTGGCCCGTGACATTGCCGAGGCCTACAAGCCTGGCCTGGGGTCGGGGCTGGACTCAGACAAAGTGGTCAACCAGGAAAGCAAATTCAGCGTCGACGAAACAATCGCCCGTCTGAAGAATGATCTTCAGAGCAAAAAAATCCCTGTCTTTGCCGAATTCGACCACGAGAAAAATGCCCGCGGCACTGGCATGAACGTGCGGCCGACCAAGGTGCTGGTATTGGGAAACCCCAGCGTCGGCACCAAGCTGATACTGGATAAACAAGGCGCGGCACTCGATCTGCCGCTTCGCGTTGCGGTCTGGCAGGATGAACGGGGCCGGGTGTGGGCGGGTTATGAAAACCTTGATCAACTGTCGCAGAAGTACGGCGTAACGGACAGCGTCACCCTGAACAAGATCAGTCAGTTCATGAGCACCTTGGTCGGCAACGCTGTGAGCGTCTATCAACAGTGATCCGACGTCGCATGCAATGATCCAGTTGTCTGTCCGCTGCAGAACGCAGCAGACAGACGTTCCCCAGAGGATATCAGCTACTTTGCTCTTGTAACTGCCGGGCTTTCTCCAGCAGCCTGGCCTTCTCTTCCGGACTCATTGCATCCAGGCGCAGGCGTGCCTGGGCGAGTTTCTCCAATAGCCCCGGTGCGCTTTCCTGCAGGCGTAGAACCACGGCCAGGGCCGCGGGGGTGGGGTTATCGAACACCACGCCCGGGTGGACTTCGCACTGCAGTAGTTTGCGGATGCCTGCAACCAGTTTGATCACCAGCAACGAGTGGCCACCGGCAGCAAAGAAGTCCTGCTCGACACTTAGACGCTCAAGCCCGAGCACGTGTGCCATGCGCTGGGCAAGCACTGTTTCCAGGCCATCCCGGGGTGCGACATACACCTGCTGCGTAGCGCCGAGGTCCAGCGTGGCCAAGGCCCGGCGGTCGATCTTGCCATTGCCCAGGCGGGGCATGGCGCTCAACACCTGCACCTGGCGCGGCACCATGACCGCAGGCAGGCGCTGGCTAAGTTGTGGCGTAAGATTCGCCTGCCAGCCCGCCATTGGCTCGCCCTGCGCGGTAACGAATGCCAGCGGTTCCTGCTGGGCATCAAGCACCACCGCAGCCTCACTGACGCCCGGCAGCGCACACAGCTCGGCTTCGATTTCCGCCAATTCAACGCGAAAGCCACGCAGTTTGACTTGCTGATCGGTGCGGCCCTGCAGTTGGATCCCGCCTTCGGGGCGATAACGTGCAAGGTCGCCCGTGCGATAGAGCCGGGTTCCCGGCTGCAGAGGATGGTCGATGAAGGCTTCGCCCTGCTGCGTTGGGCTGTTCAGGTAGCCCCGCGCCAGTTGCTCACCGCCGATGTACAGTTCGCCGAGTTCACCGCTGGCAACCACGTCGCGTTGCGCATTGAGCACCCACACCTGATTGTTGCTCAGCACCTGGGTCAGCGGCACCACCGTGGCATCCAGATCCTGCGCGGTAATCGGATGAATCATTACCCCGACCGTGGTTTCACTCGGGCCATAGTGGTTGAACACGCGGATATCCCCGCGAATGCGCAGAATGCGTTCGACCAGTGCCGGGGCCACTGCTTCGCCGCCCAGCACCAGCGTCGCCGGCAGTACCGCCGCGTCCGTATCGATGAGCGCCGCCAGATGTGAAGGGACGATTTTCACGCAGTCGATAGCATGCTGGGCAATGAAGCGCGCAAACGCCTGGCCGTCTTGCATGGTACCGTCGTCGGCCAGGTGCAGCGCCGCGCCGTTGTACAAGGCGCCGAACACGGCAGTGTGGCCCAGGTCAGCGACCACGCTGGAGCTGAAGGCGAACCGGCGGCAGCGCTCCAGGCCCATTGCCGCGCTGGCCGAGGCCACGTAGTTGAACAATGCGCGGTGTTCGATGACAACGGCCTTCGGCGTCCCGGTGGAGCCGGAGGTAAACAGCATATAAGCAACGTCGTCGCCTAGCGCTGCAGGGTAGTCGGCCAGCGCCGGTGACGGCTCGTTGCAGTCGATTTGCGCAAGGTCGAGCAGCGGCAGCGTCAACTCAGCACTGGCAGGTAGCTCGCGGGTGATCAGCAGTACCGCGTCTGCTTGCTCTACAAAGCGTGCCAGGCGCGCGCTGGGCCATTGTGGATCGAGCGGCAGCCAGGCGGCGCCCAGGCGCCAGACCGCCAACGTCGCCACCAGCCAGTCGGTGCAACGCGGCAGGGCCAGGGCCACGCGCTGCCCGGGCTGCAAACCCTGACGGCTCATGACCGCGGCCAGCTGTTGAACACGCTGTTCCAGCTGGGCGTAGGTGAGGGTCTGTCCCTCGCTTACCACGGCAGGTGCGTCAGGGGTCACCGAAGCCCACTCGGCAATGCGCTGGGCCAAGGTCAGGCTCGGGTCGATCGGCTGGGGGACCGGGTTGAGGGCCAGCAACCGTTGGCGCTCGGCGTCACCCAGGAGCGGCAACTCACTCACCGGGCGTGCGGGCATTGCACTGATGCCTTGCAGCAGCACCTGGTACTGCGCCAGTAAACCCGCCATGGCTTCGATGCCGTAGTGTGCGGTCTGGAATGCCAGGCTCAGTAGCTGCGGCGTGCCCTGGGTATCGGTGCCCACCTGCAACGCCAGCTCGAACCCAGGGTCCAGCGCCAGCGCGCTATGCGCCGACCATTGCCCTGCCCTCACCTGCGCAGCCGACGGTAAGCGCCGAAGCACGAAGCCGTGCGTCGGTTGGACGCCGCCACTCCAATATTCCTGCCAGGTGCGGTGCTGTTCCAGCACCTGCGCAAGGTGGGTCAGGCACTGCGCAAATGGCACAGCCGGGTCCAGCGCCAGATGCAATGGCAGGGTCTTCTCGAATACACCGAAGGTCTGGCCAAAGAACTCGTAGTCGGCACGACCATCGTGACGCCATCCTGCGAGAAACGCGGAGCGCCCGCTCAAACGCGCCAGCAGCAGCCACCAGGCAGCTTGCAACACCGTTTCCAGCGTCACACCCTGATTCGCAGCAAGCAGCTCCAGCGCCTGGCGCAACGCCGATGGCAAGGGTGCTTCGACCTGCCCGAGCGCTGCTGCCGAGGCCGCCTTGCGTCGGTAAGGCATCAGCGGTTGCGCCAGGGTTTGCGAACCGAGATGAGCCTGCCAGTACTGCGCAGCCTGTCCGGCATCTTCGTCACGCACCACTTCGCCGCGCCACTCCAGATACTGGCTGAACTGGCCCGCCTCTTCGTCTGCACCGCTGGCGCCTTGCTCGTAGGCTTGCAGTAGCTGCTCGACCAGCAATGGCAAGCTGCCCGCGTCGATCACACCACGTGCCAGGACCAGGCTCAGACGCCAACTGGCACCTTCCAGACGCTGCAACAAAGCCCGGGCCAGGCCGCCCTGTTGCAGAAGCAGCGGACGCTGCAGCCATTGTTCCAGGCGCTGCGCTGCGGTACCGGCATCGACGGCCAGATCATCAACCTCGACATTCAATCGCGGTTGCGCCAAGCCAGGGAACTGGCGTAGGCCGTGATACCCGGCGACCTCAAGCAGCCTCGTGGTCAACACCTGCTGGCGCACAGCCAAGTCGTCCAGCGCCGCTTGCAAGGCGGGTATGTCCAGGGCGCCATGGATGTCCAGATGCAGCACATGAGCCAACTGGCTCCAGCTTGCCCCGGCCTGTGCTGCCTGCACCCATTGTTGCTGCTCGGCAAGCAGGGCCAGGCCGTTGCCCGCCTCGTTCAGTTCGATGTCATTCATGCGTCAACCTCTTGTTCGCTGTTTACGGGGCGAAGTGCTGGCTGCGCTGCCTCCAGGCTGCGCCTTTCGACCATCTCGCCCATGGCGACAACGATCTTGCGCGGTCCTTCGAAAGGATCGCGGGCGTGAGCGGCAAGCATGTTATCCAGCAGGATCACATCGCCTTTGCGCCAGTCAAAGCGCACGGCGCAGGCTTCATACAGGTCACCGATCTCTTGCATCACTTCGTCCTCGATCGGCGAGCCATCGCCGTAATAGACGTGCCGAGGCATTCGCTCGATGCCGAACAATGCCAGCAAGTCCTCGCGCACATCCGGGTCCAGGCAATAGATATGGTGCAACTGCACCTGGTTGAAAAAGGTCTTCTCGCCGGTCAACGGATGGCGAATGATCGCCGGGCACGGCGTGCGGATCTGCAGTTCGTCGTTGTCGAGCCAGGTCCATTGGATACCTGCGGCCCGGCAGCGGGCCTCCACGTGCGCGCGGTCATCGGTCTTGAAGAAATGCTGCCAGGACACATCGAGCTTGTCAGCGAAGGTTCTGACGTAAAGCAAGCCCTTCTGCTCGAAGGTTTCACGCAATGTCTCGGGCAGGCGCAGATACATCTGCCGGCAATCGACCACCGGCGTCGCACCGCCCACCGGCGAGGGTTGTTCGCAGAAAAACAGCTGCTTGCGCGGCCAGGTGTCCTGGTGCGAGCTCTCGTTGTGGAAGAGGATCATCTTCTTTTCCGGATACGGAGTGGAGCGGTAGGTGTTCTTGCCACCCTCCTTCTTCGGCAAATCACCGTACTGACCGTAGAGCCCCGGTTGCACCGCCTCGGCAAAGGCCTCGAAGGCATGGATATCGTGCAAGGCAAAACCGCGCAAAAGGATGCCGGCATGGCGTGACAGTTTTTCTTCCAGCCACGGCCGGTTGCGCTTGACCCACGTCACCAGATCCAGCCCAGGGTCGTTCGGTTCGACCAGCAACGGGAACACCTGTGGCGGCGCCAGCAACGACTCGCGTATCGGTGCCTCGCCCGCCAACGGCCCCGCTGCCTTGGGCTTCTTCAGGAACTTGCCCAGCTTGTCGGCCTTGGGACCGGCAGCCGGCGCCGGTGCAGCTGCTACGGCGGTATCGCTGATCATCTTGATGTCTCCTAGTCGGATATCCGGCTCACTGGCAATCTGTTCGAGAATGTGTATCCATGCCTTGGCCAGTTGGTTGATTCGTTCCGGTTTGAATAGCGCACTGGCGAACTGCCAAGTACCGCGCAGGCCGTCACCGTCAGTGTCGAGGAACAAGGCCATGTCGAATTTCGAGTAGCTGGCCAGTGCCGGCAGTACCTCGACCTTGAGACCGTCCAGACTGCTGTTGCGTACCGGTAGGTTGTTCATCACGAACAACACCTGGACCAGCGGGTTAAGGCCACGTTGACGCGCGACACCGGAGGCTTCGACGATCATGTCGAAGGGCAAATCCTGGTGTTCGAAGGCGCTCAGCGCCGTGTCACGGACCACGCCCAGGTAACGGCTGAAGGTCTGCTCTGCGCTGTAGCGCGAACGCAATGGCAGGACGTTGACGAAGAAACCAATCAGTTGCTCCAGCTCCGGTTGCTGGCGCCCGGCAACGTCGGCACCGACCACCAGGTCGTCGCTGGCGCTGATGCGGTGCAACAACACCTGGAAGGCGGCCAGCAAGGTGCTATAGAGGGTGGCGTTGGCTTGTGCAGCAAGCACCATGAGGCGCTGCACCAAGGTGCCATCCAGATGCAGTTGCAGGTCGTTGCCCGCCGTTGATGCCACGTTCGTTCGTGGATAGTCGGTCGGCAACGGCAGTTGCCCGCTGTACGCGGCCAGGGTGCGCTTCCAGTAGTCGGCCTGCAGCGCCATGACGCCGCTGCTCTGCAATGCCTGCTGCCAGCGCGCATAGTCGCTGTACTGCACCTTCAGCGGCGTCAGCTCGGCTGGCTTGCCAGCATGGAGCAAGCTGTAGAGCGCAACCAGTTCATTGACCAGCAGCGACATCGACCAACCATCGGAGATGATGTGATGCATCGCATACAACACCACATGCTCGGTCGCACTCAGGCGCACTACCCGGCCGCGCATCAGCGGTGCACTGAGCAGGCTGATCGGGTTACTGGCATTGTCCAGTACCGCCTGCGCCACTTGCGTTTCCTGTTCGGCACGGCTCAAGGCGGACAGGTCCAGTAGCGGCAGGTCCAGTTCCACCGTTGGCGATACAAGGGCCATTGGATCGCCCTCGTCATCGCTGACATAGGCGGTTCGCAACACCTGATGACGACGGAAGACTTCAGCCAGGCTGGCGCGCAGCAGTGGCACCTGCAACTCACCCTGCAACCGCAAGGCCAGGGGCATGCCGTAAGCACCAGTGCCCGCGGACAACTGCTCGACCACCCACAGCCGTCGCTGGGCCAGCGACAACGGCGCCTCGGGTTGTTCGCCATAGGCGCTCAACGCAGGCCGCTGTGGCGCTGTGGCGTGCGTTGAACGTGCCTGCAGCAGTTGGGCGAACGCCTGCAGACGGGGATGATCGAACAGATCACGCAAACTCACCGGCACCGCAAGCAGCCCTTGCAGGCGTGACACCACCTGGGTAGCAAGCAGCGAATGGCCACCCAACTCGAAGAAGTGATCGTCAACCCCCACACGTTCAACATCCAGCACTTGCTGCCAGACCTCGGCAAGCTGCTGTTCAAGCGCCGTACACGGTGCTTGGAACGCGGCGCTGGCGGGCGGTTGCTCGACCTCTGGCAACGCCTTGCGGTCGAGCTTGCCGTTGGGTGTCAATGGCAGCTGCGCCAGGAACAGGATAAAGGCCGGCACCATGTAGCCCGGCAACTGATCGCCCAGACGCGCCTTGATCTGCGCGCGCAAGGTCGCTTGCTGCCCGGCTTCATCGCTATGTTCATGAGCGGCGATGTAAGCGACCAATTGCGCGCTGCCCTGATGTTCGACAGCGAGCACCGCGGCCTCGCGCACCGAGTCCTGGGCCAGCAGGCGCGCCTCGATCTCGCCCAGCTCGATTCGAAAGCCGCGGATTTTCACCTGGTGATCGATACGCCCGAGGTATTCGATGCGCGCATCGGGGCGGTAGCGGGTCAAGTCGCTGGTGCGATACAAGCGCTCGCCCGCGGTCGAAAACGGATTGGGCACGAAACGTTCGGCCGTCAGCGCCGCACGCCCCAGATAGCCACGGGTCAGGCCGGCCCCTGACAGATACAGCTCAGCCGCCACGCCCTGCGGTGCAGGTTGCAGACTGGCATCGAGAAGGAAGCTGCCGGTGCCCGGAAGTGGTCGGCCGATAGTCGCTGTGCCACCGGCTTCACGGCGTGTCCAGGTGGAATAAGTGGTGTCTTCCGACGGACCATACAGATCGTTAACCTGGGTAATGCCCGGCAATTGATACAGCTGCTCGACCAACGCTTGTTTCAGCGGTTCGCCTGCGAGGTTGATGATGCGCACGCTGGCAGGGATCTGCCCGGCGCGCAGCAACGCGGCAATTGCCGAAGGCACTGTGTTGATCAAGCGTACCTGGTCACGCGCCGGCAGTTCTGGCAACGCCAGGGCGTTGCGCGCCAGTATCAGTGAGCCGCCGCTGGCCAGGGTGACGAAAATCTCCCAGACCGAGAGGTCGAAGCACACCGAGGTCGACGCCAGAACGCCCTGAATGTCCTCGCGGCTGTATGCCTGTTGTGACCAGTGGATCAGAGCCTCGACGTTGCGGTGGGTAATGGCCACGCCTTTCGGCTGGCCGGTGGAGCCCGAGGTGTAAATCACGTAGGCCAGATTGTCGGCACTCAGATGCAGCGGCGGAGCGCTGTCGGGTTGTTCGGCCAGCCATGGCGCATCGACCTGCATCTGAACGATGCAGGTGCCAGCGGGCGGCACAAGCGCGCCAAGTACCGACGCTTGTGTAATCAAGACCTCGGCGCGACTGTCCGCAAGCATGTAGGCCAGGCGCTCGGCCGGGTAGTCCGGGTCCAGCGGCACGTAGGCGCCTCCGGCCTTGAGTACCGCCAATAGCGCAACGATCAGTTCACTGGAACGCTCCAGGGCCACACCGACGCGCACTTCGGCACCCACGCCGAGGCTGATCAAGTGATGCGCCAGGCGATTAGCCTGCTGATCCAGTTGGCGATAACTCAAATGCTGGTGCTGGTCGATCAGCGCCAATTGTTCGGGATGGGCCTGCACCTGACGGGCGATCAAGGCAGCAATGGAACAGCCCTGCGCCGGCGGCAACGTGCTGGCGTTCCAGTCATGCAGCAGGCACTGGTATTCGCCTGCTGTCAGCATCGGCAACTCGCCCAGCGCCCCAGGCGCCGCCAACATGCCGTGCAGCAACGCTGACAGATGTGCGCCAAAGCCCTGCACCTGGCTAGCGCTGAAATGCGCCCGGGCATACTGGAACTGCAGAGTCAGGCGATCCTCGACGGCAACCAGCAGAGTCAATGGATAGCTGGTTTGCTCACGCGTCTGCACCTCGGTAAAGCGCAGCCCCTGCGGTGCGCCCTCCTGCAAGGCTGTAGAGACCGGATAGTTCTCGAACACCAACAATGAATCGAACAGCCCTTCACCGCCCTGCCCGGCCCAGCGTTGAATATCGAATAGCGGCGTGTGCTCGTGGTCGCGCAGGGCGAGATTCTGCGCTTGCAGGGTTTGCAGCACCTGCACCAGCGACTGCTCGGGGCTGAGGCTGACAACCACCGGCAAGGTGTTGATGAACAGACCGACCTGCGCTTCGATACCTGGCAGCGGCGCTGAACGCCCCGCCACCGTAGCACCGAAAGCTACCGTTGGCTGACCGCTGTAACGTTGCAGCAACAAGGCCCAGGCTGCTTGAATCAGCGTGTTCAAGGTTACCTTGTGCTGACTGGCGAAGGTCTTCAGACGCTGGGTAATGTCCGGCTCCAGCGTCTGCTTGAACTCGGCATAACCACTCAACCCCTGGGGCGGGTCTGGCAGTGTTGCAGCAAGGCGGGTGGGTGCGTCGAGGTGCTGGACATGCGCCTTCCAGAAACGCTCGTCCGCCACAGGATCCTGCTTGTCCAACCAGGCGATGTAGTCGCGGTAGCGCCCCGCTTGATCTGCCAGCGCGACACCGCTGTAGCGCTGCAGGACCTCTGCGAGCAACTGCGCATTGCTCCAGCCGTCCATAAGAATGTGGTGGCTGGTGTAAATCAATGTGTAGCGCTGCTCGTCCAGTCGAAGCAGGTGTAACGTCAGCAAAGGCGCACGTTCCAGAGCAAAGCCCTTGCTGCGCTGAGCTTCGGCCCAGGCCTCGATGGCCTCGGCCTGATCCGCGCGATTGCGCCAGTCTTCAACAAGAAACGGCACCTGCGCCGCACGCTGCACCACCTGTAACGGCCGAGTCAGGTTGCTGCCGGTGAGAAACGCCGTGCGCAGAATATCGTGCGCATCCACGGTGGCCTGCCAGGCCGCCTGGAAGCGCTGCAGGTCGAGACCTTGCACGGTAACCGACATCTGGTTGATGTACTGACCCGGGGCCTGCGCGTAGAGGCTGTGGAACAACATACCCTGCTGCATCGGCGACAGTGGATAGAGGTCCTGCACGGCTCGCGGATCAAGGCCAAGTTGATCAAGCTGTTGTTGCTCAAGCTTGGCCAACGGCACATCTGCTGGCGTGAGCGCGCCGATGCCTGCGCTGCAGCAATGCTCGATCAGCTCATGCAACGCTTGGGTGTAGGCGTCGGCCAGGGCCTGGACCGTGGCTTCATCGAACATCTGCGCGCTGAACTGCCAATCCACCAGCAGTTCACCCCCATAGACTTGACCGTTGAGGGTCAACCAGTTCGGCAGCGGTGCAGCAGCATCCTGCTCCTGACCTCGCGCTTGGTTACTGGGTACAAACAGGCCATCGGTCTGCGCGAAACCTGCATCGAGCTGACCGAGGTAGTTGAACGTAACGCGCGCTGGCGTCAGTTGCGCCAAGGCTTGTCGGGAGTCAGGGCTACCCAGGTAGCGCAAGGCGCCGTAACCCATGCCGTGGTCCGGTACCGCGCGCAATTGTTCCTTGATCTGTTTGATCGAGTCGGCCAGTGCTGGCACCGGCGTCAGTTTGAGCGGATAGAAGCTGGTGAACCAGCCCACACTACGGGTCAGGTCGAGTTCGCGCGACAGCGGTTCGCGGCCATGTCCCTCCATCAGCACGGCAACCGATGGGTGACCGCTCCAACGGACAAGAACACGCGCCAAGGCCGTCAACAGCAAATCGTTGACGCGGGTGCGATACGCCGTGGGGGCCTCTTGCAGCAAGCGTCGGGTAACGTCGGCATCGAGGCGCGTCTGCACATGACAGGCATCGCGATTGAACAACGACGCCGCCGGACGTTGGCAAGGAAGCTCGGCGTCTACCGCCTGGGCTTGCCAGAACGCTAGCTGATGCTCCAGTTCCGGACTGCAGGCATCGGCCTGCAGTTGCTCGGCCCAGACCTTGATCGAATGCGTCTTGGCCGGCAAGCGCACCTCCTGGCCTGCCAGTGATTGTTGATAGGCCGATTGCAAGTCTTCGAGCAGAATGCGCCAGGACACGCCGTCCACCACCAGGTGATGAACCACCAGCAACAGGCGTTGGCTGCCATCGGCCAGCGTTGCCAGCAACGCCCGCAGCAACGGCCCCTGCTGCAGGTCAAGACTGCGCTGAACCGTATCGGCGGCTGCGTTCAATTGTGCTTCGTCAGCGACTGTCAGTTGCCACAGCAACGTGTTGTCGCGCGTCTCGGCAAACCGCGCGCTCCAGCCTTGGCCGTTTGGATTGTGAAAATGCAGGCGCAACGCGTCGTGGTGACGAACGATACTGCCTAGGGCCTGATCGAGTGCCTCCACCTGCAAGGGCTCACGGGGCGCCAGCAGCAGCGACTGGTTCCAGTGCTGGTGATTGTCCGTCAGGGTGTCGAAGAACCAGTGCTGGAACGGCATCAACAAGGCTTCCCCCTGTACCGGCCCCTGGTCAATGACATGCGCTGTTTCGCCGGTCTCGGCCACCGCCGCCAGGCTTTGCACGGTCTGATGCTGGAACAAGTCTTTGGGGCTGAAACGGATACCGGCCTGGCGGGCGCGGCTGACCACCTGGATGGAGATGATCGAGTCGCCGCCAAGCTCGAAGAAGTTGTCGGCCAGCCCTACTTGTTCGATCTTCAATACGTCCTGCCAGATCGCCGCGATCTGCTGCTCCACCGCGGTGCGCGGAGCCACGTAGCTTTTCTGCACGCGGTTGGCGTCTGGCTTGGGCAGGGCTTTACGCTCCAGCTTGCCGTTGGGGCTCAGGGGCATGTGTTCGATGAACAGCAATTGTGCTGGCACCATGTAATCCGGCAACGCCTGGCGCAGCGGCTCGCGAATCGCATCGCGCAGGGCTTCCTGGCGCTGCGGGGCCCAATCGGTAGGCACCACATAGGCGACCAGCGCGGCGTCGATGGCCAGCACTACCGCTTCGCGCACGGCGTCCTGTTCCATCAGGCGTGCTTCGATTTCGCCCAGCTCGATGCGCAAACCGCGGATCTTCACCTGGTGGTCGATGCGGCCTCGATACTCGATCACGCCGTCAGCCCGCTGGCTGGCCAGATCACCGGTGCGGTACAAACGTGCGCCGTTGCCAAACGGGCTGGTGACAAAGCGCTCGGCGGTGAGTGCCGCACGGCGGTGATAACCGCGCGCCAGGCCCATGCCACCCAGGTACAACTCGCCGACCACACCCACTGGCAGCGCGTTCAATTCGGCGTCGAGCACGTAGGTTTGCAGGTTGGCAATCGGCTCACCGATCGGCACGGCATCGCGGCCTTCGTCGCGGCAGGTCCAGTGGGTAACGTCGATGGCCGCTTCGGTCGGGCCATAGAGGTTGTACAAGCCGGCATTCGGTAGTTTGGCCAACACTTGAGCTTGAGCGTCCACCGGCAATGCTTCGCCACTGCAAATGATGCGACGCAAACCGGTGCAACTGGCGACCTGCTCGTCGAGCAGGAACATCTGCAGCATCGACGGTACAAAATGCAGGGTCGTGACCTGATGGGCATGAATCAGCGCTACCAAGCGTCGTGGGTCACGATGATCACCTGGCGCAGCCATGGCCAGGCGCGCACCGGTCATCAGCGGCCAGAAGAACTCCCATACCGACACGTCGAAGCTGAACGGGGTTTTCTGCAGGACGGTGTCACCTGCGCCCAGGCCGTAGGCCTGTTGCATCCAGCACAGGCGGTTGCTCAGGGCTTTATGGCGGTTGCCGGCCCCTTTCGGCTTGCCGGTGGATCCGGAGGTGTAGATCACATAGGCAAGATGCTCGGGGTCGAGCTGCGGCGCCGGGGCATGCACGGGAAAACGCTCCAACACCAGTTGGTCGAGCGCCAGTACCGGCAGCTCGGCCGGGCATGGCAGGCGCAGGTGCGATTGCGTCAGCAGCAAGGCGATGCGGCTGTCCTCGATCATGTAGGCCAGACGCTCCTCGGGGTACTCCGGGTCGAGCGGTACATAAGCGCCACCTGCCTTGAGAATCGCCAGCAGGCCGATGACCATGTCGATACTGCGCTCGACGGCAATACCGACCAGCACTTCAGGGCCGACGCCCAGCGCGATCAACTGATGGGCCAGCTGGTTGGCGCGCTGGTCCAGCTCGCGGTAGCTCAACTGCTGCGCGCCCATGCACAAGGCAGGCGCGTCGGGAGTGGCTTGCACTTGCTGTTCGATCAGCCTGTGCACGGGCGTATCCAGCGGGTAATCGGCGGCGGTGGCGTTCCACTGCTCGACGATCTGCACTGTTTCCTCGGCATCGAGCAGGGCCAGCTCGGCAACCTTGGCCTGCGGGCTGGCAACGATAGCGCGCAGCAGGTTGAGCCAATGCCGCGCCATGCGCTCGATACTGCTGTGCTCGAACAAATCGCGGGCGTAGATCAGCGCCGCCGACAGCCCGTGGCCGCTATCCTGGGTTTCCAGGGTCAGGTCCAGTTGGGCCGTGCCGGCATCCCACTCCAAAGCCTCGACGGTAAGCCCCGACAAACTCATTGATTGCGCTTGATGCACGCCATCCTGGTGGTTGTGCATGGCTTGGAACAGGGGGTTATGGCTGAGGCTGCGCGCGACACCCAAGGCCTCGACCAAGTGTTCGAAAGGCAGGTCCTGATGGGTTTGCGCATCACCTACCTGCTGGTCGATACGTTGCAGCAAGACTGCGAAGCTTTCATCACCGCGAGGGCGTGTCGCAAGCACCTGAGTATTGACGAACAGCCCGATCAGCCGTTCGGTCTCCAGGCGGTTACGGTTAGCCACGGGCACACCGACGCGGATGTCGCCCTGGCCGCTGTAGCGTTGCAGCAGCACCATGAACGAGGCCAGCAACAACACGAACAGACTGACCCCGTGCCCTTGCGCCAGCTGGCGCAAGGCGCTGTCCAATTCGTCAGGCACGGCAATGGGCAGGCGACCACCGCGATAGCTCATGGTCGGCGGACGCGGATGGTCACTGGGCAGTTCCAGCACATCCTGGATCTCACCCAGCTGGCTTTTCCAGTAGGTCAATTGACGCTCGCCTTCGCCCGACTCCATCCACTGGCGCTGCCACGCCGCAAAGTCAACGTACTGGATGGGCAATGCTGTTTGCGCCGGCGCCAGACCTTGGGCGCACGCCGCATAGCAGGCCATCAATTCCTCGACCATCAGGCTCATCGACCAGCCATCGGTGACGATGTGATGCAGCACCAGGACCAGCAGGTGTTCATCATCAGCCAAGCGCACCAGGCGTACGCGCAGCAATGGACCATTGAGCAAGTCGAATGGCTGCGCGCTCAGTTCGGCCACGCAGGCACGCATCAATGCCTCGCGCTGCGCACCTTCGGCGTGCAGATGGGTTTGCTCGATAACGACCTGCGCTGTCGCCTCCACCTGCTGGCTGACTTGCCCGTCGGCTTCGACGAAGCGCGTGCGCAAGCAGGCATGCCGCTCGACCAGAGTCGCAAAACTCTGGCGCAGGTGCTCGACATTCAACACACCGCGCAACAGCAAGGCACTGGGAATGTGATACGCACTGCTGTGCGGTTCCAGTTGCCAGAGAAACCACTGACGCTGCTGGGCATAGGACAGGGGTGCCCGCTCGCCAGGGCAGCTGGGGACGATCGGCAGCTTGGCGACATCGATACCCATCTCGTGGAGCTTGGCAAACATCTGCCGACGCTTGTCGGCAGACAGCCCCTTGATACGTTCGACCAGTTGCTGGTTGCGACCTGTTGGCTCAAACATTTTCTGTCTCCAGTTCATCCAGCACGCCGAAGATCTGATCCAGTTCGTCGTCCTGGGCCTGCGTCGAAGCGGCCTGCTCCAGAAACGCTGCCAATTCGCCGAGGCTGCGTAGGCCGTGGAACGCCCTGATCTTCAACTCCACGCCGAGTTCGGCGCGAATGCGTGAAAGCAACATGACCAATTGCAGCGAGTGCCCGCCGAGGGCAAAAAAGTCGTCATTCAAGCCAACTCGCTCAAGGCCCAGGACGTCCTGCCAGATCAGCGCCAGACGCTGTTCAAGGTCGCTTTGCGGCGCCACATAGTGCTGCTGCAAGAGGCTGGCATCCGGCGCTGGCAGGGCTTTGCGATCCAGTTTGCCGTTGGTGGTCAGCGGCAGTTCGGCCAGCAGCAACAGGTGCGCAGGCACCATGTAGTCCGGCAGTGTGCTGCGTAGCGCCGCCTTGAGCTGATCGCGCAGTTGCGCCTGTACCTCGCCGGGCGCATCGAGCAGCGCGCTATCGCGCGGTACCAGATAAGCCACCAGTTGCACGGCGTCGCCCTCCCCCCACGGCAGTACAACCACGCTGGCCACGGCCTCATCGGCCAGCAGACGCGCTTCGATCTCACCCAATTCGATACGGAAGCCGCGGATCTTCAATTGATGGTCGATACGGCCGATGTACTCGATCACCCCGTCAGCCTGATAGCGGGCCAGGTCGCCGGTGCGATACAGGCGTCCGCCATCGTTACCGAACGGATCGGGCACAAAACGGCTTGCACTGAGGTCACCGCGATTGAGGTAGCCGCGTGCCAAACCGGCACGGCCAATGTACAACTCACCGACGCAACCCTTGGGCACTGGATTCAGATCGGCATCGAGCAAATACCACGACAGGTCGGCAATCGGCTCGCCGATCGGGCTGCTGGCTTCCTGCTCCAGGTCAGCCAACGTCAGCGGCCGGTAGGTCACGTGCACAGTGGTTTCGGTGATACCGTACATGTTCACCAGTTGCGGCGCGCTGTCACCAAAGCGCTCGAACCAAGGGCGCAGGCTCTTTACGTCCAGCGCTTCGCCGCCGAAGATCACTTTGCGCAACAGGTGCTGCGCAGGCTCGGCGCAGGCCACTTGCATCAAGGCCTTGAACGCCGACGGTGTCTGGTTGAGCACCGTCACCCCTTCGGCGCACAGCAGGTGGTAGAACTCACGCGGCGAACGGCTGACCTCATGCGGCACCACCAACAGACGACCACCGTGCAACAGCGCGCCGAAGATCTCCCAGACCGAGAAGTCAAAGCCGTAGGAGTGGAACAGGCTCCAGACATCCTGCGGGCCAAAATCAAACCAGTCGTCGGTGGCGGCAAACAGGCGCAGGACGTTGCGATGGGTGAGCAAAGTGCCCTTGGGCTTACCGGTGGAGCCCGATGTGTAAATGACATAGGCGAGGTTGTCGGGGCTGACTTGGGTAAGCGGATCGTCCTCGCGCAGCGCTTGGGCAGAGTCTTCCAGCAACAACACCGGCACCCCCGCAGGCACCGACATCCGTGCCTGCAAACTGGCCTGGGTCAGCAACAGGGCAATGCCGCTGTCGGCGATCATGTAGGCCAAGCGATCGTCTGGATACGCCGGATCGAGCGGCACATAAGCACCGCCTGCCTTGAGAATCGCCAGCAGCCCCACCAGCATTTCCAGGCTGCGCTCCACCGCCAGCCCGACCAGCACATCCGGCCCGACGCCACGGGCGATCAAGCGATGGGCCAAGGCATTGGCGCGGCCGTTGAGCTGGGCGTAGGTCAACTGCTGGGCGCCACAACTCACGGCCACCGCATCAGGCCATTCACGGGCACGCTCGGCGATGATCTGGTGCAGGCAGCGCTCGACCGGGAAGTCGACCAACGCTGTGTTCCACTGCTGGACAATGGCCTGGCGTTCATCGCCCACCAGCATGGGCAACTCACCGATGCGTTGCTGCGGGGCATCGACCATTGCCTGCAACAGTACTTGCCAATGGCTGGCGAGACGGTCGATGGTTGAAGCCTCGAATACGTCTGTGGCGTAGGTAAACAGTGCCTCGATACCCTCGACTGACTCAAAGGTGTCGAGCACTAGATCGAATTGGGTGGTTTTGCTCGCCAACGACAAGCCTTCCAGGCTCAACCCGGGCAACTGGCGCGGCAATGCGGCCTGACGCCCCTGGGCCTGATGATTGAACAGCACCTGGAACAGTGGATGATGGCTGGCATCACGTTGTGGCTGCAACGCTTCGAGCAGTTGTTCGAACGGCAGGTCCTGGTGCGTTTGCGCCTCCACGGCAGACTGCCTGACCTGGCGCAGCAGCGTCGCCACCGACATTTGCGTATCGATACTCGCCTGCATGACCTGGGTGTTGACGAAGAAGCCGATCAGACCTTCGGTTTCCAGGTGCTGACGGTTGGCGACAGGCACACCCACGCGAATCAGAGGCTGGCGACTGTAGCGATGCAGGACGAGTTGCAACGACGCCAACAAGACCATGAACACAGTCGCGCCCTGCGCCTGCGCCAAGGCCTTGAGCTGCGCGCTCAGGGCGGGCGTCAGGCGCCAGGGCAACGTCGCACCGCGCCCGCTGGCCTGGGCCGGCCGTGGACGGTCCAGTGGCAACTCGAGCAGTTCATGCTCAGCGCCCAGATGCGTTGTCCAGTAGGCCAATTGCTGTTCGCGCGCCCCTGCCGCCATGTGCTTGCGTTGCCACTGCGCATAGTCGGCGTACTGCACCGTCAGCGCCGGCAACTGCAACGATTGGCCCTGGCTGAACGCGCTGTAGCACTGCAACAACTCCTCGACCATGCGCTGCATCGACCAGGCATCGGAGACAATATGGTGCTGAGTGAGCGCCAACACATGCTCCTCTGCCGCCAGACGCAGCAGCCCGACGCGCAGCAACGGCCCCTGCTCCAGGTCGAACAGACGGCTGGCCTGGCCTTCCAGCCATGCTTCGATTTGTCCAGCAGGATCGGTGTGGCCGTTCAACGCTTGCACATCGATGTTCAGCGGCGTCGCAGCGGCAATGGACTGTAAAAGCTGACCATCCTGCTGGATAAAGGTAGTGCGCAAGGTTTCATGGCGGGCGATCAGGGCATCGAAAGCCCGCTGCAGGGCAGTCATGTCCACGGCTCCGCGCAGGCGTAACGCGGTTGGAATGTGATAGGCGGTGCTCTGTGGGTCCATTTGCCAGAGATACCACTGGCGTTCCTGGGCGTAGGACAGCAACAGCGGTTGCTCACGATCGATCGCCAGCAACGGGGCCCGTGGCGTTGACGCAAGGGTGCGCAAGCTGGCAGCAAACGCACGCAGGGTGGCGTGCTCGAACAAGCGCTTGAGCGGTACCTGCATATTCAGCGCCTGGCTGAGTCGCGAAACCACCTGAGTGGCCAACAGTGAATGCCCACCCAAGGCGAAAAAATCATCCTCGGCGCCAACCTGCGGCAGTTGCAGAAGGTCAGCCCAGATAGCGGCAACGGTTTCCTCCAGCAGGCCCTGCGGCGCCACATAGTGCTGCTGCAAGAGGCTGGCATCCGGCGCTGGCAGGGCTTTGCGATCCAGTTTGCCGTTGGTGGTCAGCGGCAGTTCGGTCAGCAGCAACAGGTGCGCAGGCACCATGTACTCCGGCAGTGCGCTGCGTAGCGCCGCCTTGAGCTGATCGCGCAGTTGCGCCTGTACCTCGCCGGGCGCATCGAGCAGCGCGCTATCGCGCGGCACCAGATAAGCCACCAGTTGCACGGCGTCGCCCTCCCCCCACGGCAGTACAACCACGCTGGCCACGGCCTCATCGGCCAGCAGACGCGCCTCGATCTCACCCAATTCGATACGGAAGCCGCGAATCTTCAATTGATGGTCGATACGGCCGATGTACTCGATCACCCCGTCAGCCTGAAAACGGGCCAGGTCGCCGCTGCGATACAGGCGTCCTCCATCGTTACCGAACGGGTCGGGCACAAAACGGCTTGCACTGAGGTCACCGCGATTGAGATAGCCGCGCGCCAAACCGGCACGGCCGATGTACAACTCACCGACGCAACCCTTGGGCACTGGATTCAGATCGGCATCGAGCAAGTACCACGACAGGTCGGCGATCGGCTCGCCAATCGGGCTGCTGGCTTCCTGCTCCAGGTCAGCCAACGTCAGCGGCCGGTAGGTCACGTGCACGGTGGTTTCGGTGATACCGTACATGTTCACCAGTTGCGGCGCGCTGTCACCAAAGCGCTCGAACCAGGGGCGCAGGCTCTTCACGTCCAGCGCTTCGCCGCCGAAGATCACTTTGCGCAACAGGTGCTGCGCAGGTTCGGCGCAGGCCACTTGCATCAAGGCCTTGAACGCCGACGGTGTCTGGTTGAGCACCGTCACCCCTTCGGCGCACAGCAGGTGGTAGAACTCACGCGGCGAACGGCTGACCTCATGCGGCACCACCAGCAATCGACCACCGTGCAACAGCGCACCGAAAATCTCCCAGACCGAGAAGTCAAAGCCGTAGGAGTGGAACAGGCTCCAGACATCCTGCGGACCAAAACCAAACCAGTCGTCGGTGGCGGCAAACAGGCGCAGAACGTTGCGATGGGTCAGCAAGGTGCCCTTGGGCTTGCCGGTGGAGCCCGATGTGTAAATGACATAGGCGAGGTTGTCGGGGCTGACGCGGGTAAGCGGATCGTCATCGCGCAGCGCCTCGGCGTGATCCTCCAGCAACAACACCGGCACCCCCGCAGGCACCGACATCCGTGGCTGCAAGCTGGTTTGGGTCAGCAACAGGGCAATGCCGCTGTCGGCGATCATGTAGCCCAGGCGATCGTCTGGATACGCCGGATCGAGCGGCACATAAGCACCGCCTGCCTTGAGAATCGCCAGCAGCCCCACCAGCACTTCCAGGCTGCGCTCCACCGCCAGCCCGACCAGCACATCCGGCCCGACGCCACGGGCGATCAAGCGATGGGCCAAGGCATTGGCGCGGCCGTTGAGCTGAGCGTAGGTCAACTGCTGGGTGCCACAACTCACCGCCACCGTATCGGGCCATTCACGGGCACGCTCGGCGATGATCTGGTGCAGGCAACGCTCGACCGGGAAGTCGACCAATGCTTTGTTCCACTGCTGGACAATGGCCTGGCGTTCATCGCCCACCAGCATGGGCAACTCACCGATGCGTTGCTGCGGGCTCTGCACCATTGCCTGCAATATCACTTGCCAATGGCTGGCGAGACGGTCGATGGTCGCGGCCTCGAACAGGTCACTGGCATAAGTCAGTGCGGCACGTAATTCGCCGGCTTGCTCATAGGTATCCAGGGTCAGCTCGAACAGCGTGGTACGCCCCTGCCATTGCACCGGCTCCAGGACCAACCCAGATGCCAGCGAATAATCACCGACATCCGCCACGTGTGGCTGATGGTTGTACATGACCTGGAACAGCGGTGTGCGACTGGCGTCGCGCTCAAGCTTCAGGGCTTCGACCAGTTGCTCGAACGGCAGGTCTTGATGCGCCTGGGCACCTAACACCAGCGCTTTCACCTGAGCAAGCAAGTTGGCGACACTGAGCTGCCCGTCGACATGTGCACTCAATACCTGGGTATTCACAAAGCAGCCAATCAGCCCTTCCACTTCGGCCCGGTTGCGGTTTGCGATAGGTGAGCCGACACGGATGGTCGGTTGGCCGCTGTAACGATGCAACAGCACGTTGAAAGCAGTCAGCAGCAGCATGAACAGGGTGACGTTGTGCTGGCGGGCAAAACTGCGTAATTGCTCGACCAACGCCCGATCCAGAGAAAACGCGAGACGTCGACCGCGATAGCTGGCCTGCGCCGGGCGCGGATGATCGAGCGGCAACTCCAGGGCTGGGTGATCGCTGCCCAATTGCTCGAGCCAGTAGTCCAATTGGCGCTGCTGCTCGCCCGCCTCCAGCCAGCGTCGCTGCCACAAGGCATAGTCACTGTACTGGATAGCCAGAGCGGGCAAGGCCGGCACCTGCTGGTCCAGGTGCGCCGTGTACAACCGAGTGAATTCTTCGATCAACACGTTCATCGACCAGCCATCAGCGACGATATGGTGCAAGGTCAGCAAAAGCACATGCTCGTCGGCCTTGAGCTTGAGCAGGGCTATACGCATCAACGGCCCTTGTGTCAGGTCGAAGGGTTGTAAGGCACGCTGCTGAGTGAGCGCGCCCACCTGCTGCTCGCGAGCAGCGTCAGCCAGGTCACTGAGGTCCAGATGCTCCACCTGCGGCCATTGCGCAGCCGGCGCCTGCACCAGTCGCTCATCGGCCTGCTGAATGAACACGCTGCGCAAGGTTTCATGACGCTCAACCAGGCGGGTGAAGGCTTGCTCCAACGCACCAACGTCCAGCGTGCCGCGCAGGCGCACTGCACCCGGCAGGTTGTAGGCGGCGCTGCCAGGCTCGAGTTGCCACAACAACCACATGCGTTGTTGTGCAAACGACAAGCCGTCGCGCTCAGCCACGGGTACTTGGGCCGGGATGGGGAATTGGGCAAAGTCGACCCCTTCGCGCGCCAACCCCTGGAGAAAGATGCGGCGCTTTTCCAACGGCAACTCTATGAATCGGCGGGCAAGCTTGCGGGCATCTTCGGCGTTCATCGACTTCATCCATCCAGGGGAACAACGAGCCTCTAGGCCCGGTAGTCAAAGAAAAACGGATGAACGCGAATGAAAATTAACGACAATAGGTATATCGTTCAGCAAAACCGAAACATTTGCTTTCAACTGGAGCTGCGGGTTTTACGATTCTCGTTCGTCTTAACTATTGCAGTCCCCAGGCTGAGCATCGGCTCGACCTCAATTTCTCTGAAAAGACACCTGCAATGTCCCAAAAACAGAAAAAATCCAAGTCCAGACTGTGGTTTCTGGTGCACAGCTGGCTCGCCCTGCCGATCTGGTTTTTCGTCCTGATCGTATGCGTTACCGGCACCTTGGCAGTGGTCAGCCAGGAAATCGTCTGGCTGGCCAACCCGGATGTGCGCGCCAGCAAGCCGAGTGACGATGCCCAGCCTTTGAGCTTCCAGCAGGTGCTCGACGCGCTGCACAGGGCCGAGCCGGACATGGCGGTGCGCTTTCTCAGCCAACCGGACGGCTCGCACTTCGCCCTCAATGCCTCGGTCACCTACCCCGATGGCAGCGCCCCGACGCTGTACGTGAACCCCTACACCGGGGCCGTGCAGGGCAAGGTGCCGGACTTCAACTTCGAAGCCTTTACCCGCGCCCTGCATGGGTGGTGGTTGGTGCCCTTTACCAACGGCTACAGCTGGGGCTGGTACCTGGTGTCCTTGCTTGGCCTGCCGATGCTGGCCTCCTTGGTGACCGGACTGGTTGTGTATAAACGCTTCTGGAAAGGCTTCTTCAAGCCCACATTGCGCTTCAACCACGGCGCGCGCATTTTCTGGGGCGACTTCCATCGCTTGAGCGGCATCTGGTCGATCTGGTTCATTGCAGTGATCTCGATCACCGGCACCTGGTTTTTGATTCAGGCAATTCTGGCCGACAACCACGTAACCCTCTCTACCGAGCCTGTGGTACCGGTCATTGCCCGTGAGGATGTGCCACGCACCGAAACCGGCGAACCGGCACCCCGCATCAGCCTTGATGACGCCACGCGAATCGCCAAGGAACAAATCGCCGGCCTCGATGTGAGCTTCGTCACCCTGCCCGGCAACGCCTATTCCCACGTATACCTGGGCGGTCGCGGCTGGTATCCGCTGATGTTCCAGACTGTCAACGTCAACCCCTACAACAGCAAGATCGAGGCGCAGTTCCTGCTCAGCGATCGCTCGGCCGTAGAATTTGTCACCGAGTCGATGCGACCGTTGCACACCGGGGACTTCGGCGGCCTGGCCATCAAGCTGATCTGGGCGTTCTTTGGCCTGCTGCTGTCGATGATGGTGCTCAGCGGCCTGCTGATCTGGACCAAACGTACCGCTCAAGCCACGGCCGCAGCCCTCAAGCGTAGCGAGCGCGCGCCACGCAAGGGCAGCAAAGCCAGCACCGACACCGCTACGGAGGCCAGCCTATGAGCAAGGCAGCAGTTGCGCCACAAAGCCCATTGAGCCGTTTTTGGCACAAATGGCGTTTTCATTTGAACATTTTGCTGTTGCTGATTCCCCTGGGATTCATGCCCAAGTACTTTGCCGACGCTGCCCTGTTCCGTGGCGACAGTGGCCTGGGTGAGCGAGACCTGGGTGAAATTCAGGTCGGCCCCTGGAGTATCCGCTTGGCCGAACTGCGCGATGAAGCGCCGCTGGCCGACGGCCCGGCAGGCTATTTCAAAACCTTCAACGCCAGCGTGTGCAAGACCTGCATCGACAAGGTCAAGGCTGCCTACCTGCGTATCGGCAAGCCGCGCAGCTTGCGCGCCGCGGGCACCATCTTCTTCGGCCCGCCCTATCGCATGGGCAACAGTCTGCCGATCGCGCCCAAGACCCGTCCGGACGCCGAAATCTGGATCACCCTCGAAGGCTGGGACGGCAGCATGCACCAGGCATCCATCCCGCTGGCCAAGGCATCACCGGCTACCGTTGCCTGGCTGACCAAACAAGGAGGCAAATGATGAAGTCCACCGCGTGCAGGCTGCTCCTGCCCTTGCTGTTGCTGGGCGTTGCCAGCCCCGCCCTGGCCCACAACCCGATGTGTGAGTGCAAGCCGATCGACGGGGAGCAGATCGAATGCACCGGCGGCTTTTCCGATGGCAGCGGCGCCCCGGGGGTAACCCTCGATGTGATTGGCTACAACGAAGAAATCCTGGTGCCCGGCAAGCTTGGGGAGAATTCCAAGCTGACCTTCAAACGCCCTGAAGGCGAGTTTTACGTGCTGTTCGATGCCGGCCCCGGTCACGTGGTGGAGATCGACTATGCAGATATCGAGCAATGAGCCGGGTCCAGGTAGTACGCCCGGCCGGCGCCGGGCACGAAACCTTGTATGTGCTGCTGGTAAGCCTGTTTATCCTGGCATTGGCCGCAAGCATTGTCGCGCTGCGCGGCGAGCATCATGACGAAGTCAGCATCGAAGCTCATCAACTCGATGCCCGGCGCGATTTGAACGCTGCTGAGCAAGGTGTGTACGCCGACCTGCGGGTCGCTTTCGATGAAATCCAGCTACGCCACGAAGAAGAGCAGCATCTGCTTGCGGTAGAGGTGCTGGCCGACGAAGGCTTCCCGCCGTTTACCCAGGATGCCAGCAGCGCCAGCCGTGGTGAGCATCAATGGCAACGACTCGGCGAACAGGCCTACCTGGGCTTGAGCCAGTCGCCGACAGTAGCCGGCAGCTTCCTGCTGCTGATACCTGCCACCCATGACGGCGTTGCCGATGTCTGGCTTCAGCGCAAGGCTGATGCCAGCGTCCCTCCTGATCTGAGCGCTGCGGCCCTGATTGCCGCTGGCTGGCAGCAGATCGCCGCCCAATACGACGCCGGCGTCACGCGCCAGCATCGCCACTGACACAAGGACGCCCCATGCTTCGCTCCGCCCTCGCTCGTCGTCTTTTCACGGTGTTCATCGCCTTGGCCCTGCCTACCCTGGCGCAGGCCGAGGTCAACGGCAAGCCGCTGCGTATCGGCATCACCCTGCACCCCTATTACAGCTACGTTGCCAACATCGTCGGTGACAAGGCCGAAGTGGTGCCACTGATTCCTGCGGGCTTCAATCCTCATGCTTACGAGCCACGCGCCGAAGACATCAAGCGCATCGGCAGCCTCGATGTGGTCGTCCTCAATGGCATCGGCCACGATGATTTTGCCGATCGCATGATTGCCGCCAGCGAAAAGCCGCAGATTACCGTGATCGAATCCAACACCAACGTGCCGCTACTCGCTGCCACTGGCGTTGCCGCGCGCGGTGCGGGCAAAGTAGTCAATCCGCATACCTTCCTGTCTATCAGTGCCAGCATCGCCCAGGTCAACAACATCGCCCGTGAACTGGGCAAGCTCGACCCGGACAACGCCAAGTACTACAGCCAGAACGCCCGTGCCTATGCCAAGCGTCTGCGCAAGCTGCGTGCCGATGCTCTGGCGCAAGTCACTGAAGCGCCGGGAGCCGAGTTCCGCGTCGCCACCATCCATGCGGCCTATGACTACCTGGTACGTGAGTTCGGCCTGGAAGTCACCGCGGTGGTCGAGCCAGCACACGGTATCGAGCCGAGCCCGAGCCAACTGAAGAAGACCATTGACCAACTCAGGGCTCTCGACGTTAAGGTCATTTTCTCGGAGATGGACTTCCCCTCCGCCTACGTCGAGACCATCCAACGTGAGTCCGGGGTGAAGATCTACCCGCTGACGCACATCTCCTATGGCGACTACAGCAAGGAGAAGTACGAGGTCGAGATGAAGCGCAACCTCGATACCGTGGTGCGGGCGATCAAGGAGTCCAAGGCATGACTGTTGCCGAAACCGTCACCCGCCAACCCTGCGGGCCGGATATCGAGTTTGCCGGCATTGACCTGACCTTGGGCCGCACTCGGATTCTCGATCAGGTCAGCTTCAAGGTCGCTGCCGGTAGCGTGCATGCACTGGTGGGCCCTAATGGCGGCGGCAAGAGCTCGCTGGTCAAGACGTTGCTCGGACAGATGCCGCACCAGGGCCAACTGACGTTGACTTGGCCTGGCGATAGCCACGTGATTGGCTATGTTCCTCAGGCCCTGGAATTCGACCGCGGCTTGCCGATGACTGTCGACGACTTCATGGCCGCCATGTGCCAGCGGCGCCCGGCCTTTCTTGGTTTGTCGCGCAGGGTGGGGCCGGCGATCGATGCGGCGCTTGAACGCGTTGGCATGCTGGACAAACGCAAGCGGCGCATGGGTGCCCTTTCGGGCGGCGAGCGCCAGCGCATCTTGCTGGCTCAGGGCCTGATTCCCGCGCCGCAACTGCTGGTATTGGATGAGCCCATGTCAGCGCTGGACGAAGCCGGTATCCAGGTGTTCGAGCGTTTGCTGCTGGACTGGCGCGCCGCTGGCACTACCGTGCTGTGGATCGAGCATGACCTGCAAGCGGTGGCACGCCTGGCCGACAAGGTCACTGGTCTGAGCCGCCGCGTGTTGTTCGATGAACCGCCCAAGCAGGCGCTGACGCCGGATCGCCTGCTCAGTCTGTTCTCCATCCACCCGCGCAGCGAGAGCACCGTCTGATGAACTACGAAGAATTTCGCCTGCTGATCCAGGGCTGGGCCAGCTCCGGCTATCTGCCTGAAGCCCTGGCCTACGGCTTTGTGGTCAACGCCCTGCTCGCCGGCCTGATGATCGGTCCGGTATTGGGCGGGCTCGGCACCCTGGTGGTAGTCAAGCGTTTCGCTTTCTTCTCTGAAGCTGTCGGCCACGCCGCACTCACCGGGGTGGCTATCGGCATTCTGCTCGGCGAGCCCTACACCGGCCCCTATGGCAGCTTGTTCGGCTACTGCCTGCTGTTCGGCATCCTGCTGAACTTTCTGCGCAACCGTACCGGGCTTTCACCCGACACCTTGATTGGCGTATTTCTTTCTGTCTCCCTCGCGTTGGGCGCCAGCCTGCTGCTGATGCTGGCCGGCAAGATCAACGTGCACATCCTTGAAAACGTCCTGTTCGGTTCGGTACTCACCGTCAACGGCCAAGACCTGCTGGTGCTGGGTATCGTCGGCACCCTGGTACTGGCGCTGGCCCTGCCGCTGTACAATCGCATCATGCTGGCCAGCTTCAACCCGCAGTTGGCAGCAGTACGCGGCGTAGCGGTGAAGAGCCTGGATTACCTGTTCGTGATTCTGGTTACCCTGGTCACCGTGGCAGCGGTGAAAGTCATCGGCGCAATCCTGGTCGGTGCCCTGCTGGTGATTCCGGCTGCGGCGGCACGCCTGATCAGCCAATCGCTGAAGGGGTTCTTCTGGGCCTCGGTCGTGATCGCGACCTTGAGCACCCTGGTCGGGATCCTGCTGCCGATTGTCTTTGACCTGCCGGTGCCCTCGGGCGCGGCAATCATTCTCGTCGCGGGCTGCTGCTTCGCCCTCGCCGCCCTCGCCCGCGGCCTTGTTCCACGCCTGCAAGGAAACCCGGCATGACCTTCGACCTCAAGCATCTGTGCCTGGCCCTGGCCCTGGCTGGCCTGCCCGCACTCAGCCAGGCCGAGAACGCCGCGGCTGTCGCGCAGCAACAGGCCGCCGTCAGCGTCCTTGCCTCGCTGCCTGTCACCCATACTTTGGCCAGCGCCTTGCTCGACGGCACCACGGTCAAGCTGGAGCGCGCTGCGCCTGCGAACATTCCGGCCTCGCGCCAACCGTCCTACTTCAGCGGCCGCGGCGGCGCCAGCCTGCAGAAAGCGGCCGGCCAAGCCGATGCCGTTATCGCCTTGCGCTCGATCTGGAGTGACGACCCGCTCTACCCAATCGCCCGGCGCAGTAACATCCGTATTATTGAAATCGATGCTGCACGCCCAGTTGACGGTGCTCTGCCGGGCATCGCGGTGCAAGGCAACGATGCCTTCAGCGCCTACCCATGGCTGAACCCGACCAACCTGGGCCGCATGGCCGATGTGCTGGCCCATGACCTTGGCCGCCTGAGCCCGAAAGATCAAACCAAAATCCAGGCCAACCTGGCGAGCGTCAAACGCCAGTTGCTGGAACTTAGCGCCAGCAGCGAATCGCGCCTGGCCGATGCCGACAACCTCAGCGTGATCAACCTCTCGGAGCGCCTGGACTACCTGATCAGCGGCCTGAATCTGGACCTGATCGACCACCCACACGTGGCGGATGACCAATGGAGTGCGGCGGCGCTCAAGCAACTGGGCGATGAACTCAAGGAACAGGAGGTGGCCCTGGTACTGCACCACAAACAACCGAGCAAGGAAGTAGCCGACGTGATCAACGCCTCCGGCGCCAAGTTGTTAGTGATCGATACCGACCCGCAAGACACCCTGGCCGGGCTCAAGGCAAGTGTCGAGCAAGTCGTGAATGCATTGGCGGCAGGCAACAGCTAACTGTCGCCGGGCAAGCCCGCTGCTGCTACCGGAGTGAATCGTTATCAGCGTTTCATGCAGCGCTGATAACGTTCATCGACCCGATTGGCGAACCAGGCAGTGGTCAATTTACGGGTAATTTTCGGACTCTTCAGCTCGATTCCCGGTAGTTGCGCACGTGGCAGCTGTTTGCCTGACTTGCCTTCTGCCAGCGCATACACACCGCTGTACAAGCGGGTTTCCTCGAAGTCCAGGCTGTCACCCTTTTCCAGCTGCGCACGAATACTCGGATTACGCAGGCCTAACTGCTCACCCACCCGGCGCGCGGCTTTCTCGGTAGAGCCCGGCAGAATCGCCCCGGGCGCGATCAGATCACCGTCCAGGGCCAGTTTCACCCCACTGGCGCGGCTCAGGGCACTCTGGAACGCCGCATTGCGGCTCGCATACCAGCCGGCATTGAAGTCGGCAAAACGGTAGAGCTGACGTTCGTAATGGCTGGGATAGCCCAGCAGGTGGGCGATACCGAAGTACATACCGCCACGCCGGCTGAACACTTCCTGACGAATCGTTGCGTTGTGACTGTAGGGATAGTCACGAGCGTTACGCTCGGCAAAGGCAATGCTGACCTGCATCGGCCCACCCGTGCGCACCGGGTTCAAATCGCCCAGCAGGGTTCGGCCCAGGGGCACACTGCCAATAAGGTCGTCAAAAATCGCGCTCAGCTGCTTTTCACTGCGTACGGCATTGAGTCGCTCATTGTAGGTCTTGCCGTTGGGTGAACGCGTTTGCAGTGCAGCATTGACCAACATGTGCGGGATATGCAGGCTGGCGGCGCGGCGGTCTATTTCCTGGCGAGCAATACGGCCCAGACCCGGTACCTGCGGGTCGGCCTGAAAGGTCGACTCCTGCTCGGTCACTGCCAGTACAGCGCAAAGATTAGAGCGACTGGCGCTGATTTTCTGCGTGGTGAAGGCGGTCTGGATATCCCTGGCCCAACCTTCACGGTCTTTGGTGGCGGCAGGCAGTAAACGCAGGATCTGCGCCCGCACCTTGGCCGGATCCGACTCGGATTCTTCGCGCTGGGTAACGCAGCCCTGCACCGTCAACAACACGGCAACAGCAAAAACCAGACCTCTAACTTGCATGCACTGCCCTCGCCTCTTGCGGCAATAGCAGCACAGTAGCGAGGGAGGCGCCTGACTGCAATGCGGGCTCAGGGCTGTTCGCCGACCATGTAGGTTTTACTGATATGTCGGAACTGGGGATGCGCAGAGTTTTCCATCAACTCGAATACGACCATCTCCCGTGTGACGATCTGCGCCCCGGCATCGCGCATGCGGGCGATACCGGCAGCCTTGCTGGCACTGCTACGGCTGTCGCAGGCATCTTCGACCACAAACACTTGCTTGCCCAGCGCCCTCAGCCCAAGCACGGTTTGCAGCACACAGATATGGGTTTCCATGCCGCAGACAATGACCTGCTCGCGAGCAAGCAACGATGCCGGCAAGCATTCAGCCGCCACACAAGAGAAATGCAGTTTCTCGACCACCTGGGCATCGGGCGATGCCTCTTTGAGCGCCGCGACAGTTGCGCCAAGACCCTTGGGGTACTGCTCGGAAATCACCGTGGGCAACCCCAGTTCGGCTGTCGCCGCCATCAACCAGCGCGTGCGGGCCAGGGTACCGGCCGGGTCACTGACCGCACCTATGAGTTTTTCCTGCACATCGATCACCAGCAAGCTGGCCTGATTCGCCTTGATCAACATTCCTTGCACCTGCGTCATGGTTGAGCCCCAAGGCTCGCCCAGACGCAGGCATTACGTCAATGCAGAGCTAGTTTGCAGGACTAAGCCGATAACCGATGCGGCTCCAGCGCGGCACTGAGCACGCCCAGCACCCGGTCTTCATGTTCATGAATGAAGAAATGGCCACCTGGGAAAGTTTCCAGGGAGAAGTCCCCCTGCGTTTCTCGACGCCAGGCCAGCAGTTGCTCCTCGCTGGCGCGATCATCTTCCCCGCCCAGCACATGCAGCGGGCAATGCAGCGGTGGGCGCTGGCGGTAGGTATAGCGCCCGCAAAGGAGAAAATCGCCACGTAACACCGGCAAGGTCAGGCTCATCAATTCCTGATTGGCCAGCACCTCCTCAGGCGTGCCCTTTAACTTGCGCAGTTCGGCGATCAACTCATCATCGGTTTTCGCTTCGCGCCAATTGCCACCGTCGTAGTCTTCACGGCGAGTCGGCGCCGCCGTGCCACAGGCAAACAACGCCACCGGCGCTCGGCAGCCCAAAGCCTGCAACTCGTGCGCCAGCTCGAACGCCAGCAAGGCGCCAAGACTATGGCCTAGCAAAGCATAGGGCTGACTGGCGGCCAGGCGCTGTTCATCGGCCAACTGGCGAGCCAACGCCTGCATGTCGGTCTGCACCGGCTCGCCCATGCGCGCACCGCGCCCCGGCAGCTCCACCGGACGCAGGTTCAGCCAGGCTGGCAGCTTGCGCCGCCAGCGGCTGTAGACCATGGCACTGGCACCCGAATACGGCAGGCACAGCAAGTTCAGTGAAGACACTCGTTACCCCTTACTGCGCCGCAGCCGCTTCGGCCATTTTCTGGCGCAGGCTCAAAGGACGCATATCGGTCCAGACCTCATCGATGTAGGCCAGGCATTCTTTCTTCAAACCGCTCTTGCCGACAGTGCGCCAGCCGGTCGGTACCGCTTTGTAATCAGGCCAGATCGAGTACTGCTCCTCGTGGTTGACCACTACTTGGAATACGATGTCTTCGCGGTCGAATACAGATGTCATTGCCTGTCTCCTGAATTGAATGGGCCCGCCACGCAGCTGGCGTACGGTGGCTATCAAGAGAACGAATGAAGCAGGCAGGAAATTAGTAGCGCCTTGGCAACCACCTGCTGCGCGCGCGGGGTTAACATGTCGCGCGAGTGCAGGACTGGATAAATACGCTGCAAAGCGCCATCCTCCTGGCCTTTTTCAAACTCACCTCGCCAAGGAACCGTTTTATGCAAATCCACCCCCTGACCGCCAGCGAGGTCGAGTTCATCGACGACACCCTGCTCAAGTACGGCGACGATCACTCAGTGCTTAACATGTCCGAGCTCGACGGGTTCTGCACCGCCCTGGTTTCCAGCCCCGCGCAAGTCGATATCGGCGATTGGTTCCCAGCCATCTGGGGCGGCCAGCCCCCTCAGTGGGAAACACCTGAAGAGTGCCGACAGTTCATCGACCTGTGCGTGCGTCACCTCAGTACCCTGGCTACCCGTTTGAGCACTGACCCGCAAGCGTTCAAGGCACGCTTCGACCAGACCGAACACAGCGGCCAGCCGTTGCCCCTGGCGGAAGAATGGTGCTTTGGCTACGTGCGCTGCGTAGCAGTCAGCAACTGGCCGCAATTGCCGGAAGGCCTGGCAACCCAATTGCAGAAAATCAGCGACTGCGCCGAGCAGGACAACTATGAATTGCCGGTCGATCTGGATGTTGTTCTGCACCGTCAGCGCGTAGCGGCAATCGAACCGGCAGCGCGGACCTTGCATGACTACTGGGTAAGTCAACGCTGATTGCGATTGAATCGCGAATCTTGCACTACAGTTTTGAGGGGCCGGGCGTTGCCGGTTCCTGCTTAAAAGCTGGACACTGATAGTGGCCAATTAGTAGCATCACCGCCCTCTGCAACGTTTTGTCCTACAAGAATAACCAGCCAGGGAGGCTAAATGAGCAGCATCGTCCACCGCCCGATCCATCTCGCGCCGCGCCCCAGCCTTACCTGGAGCGAAACCTGGCAAGGCCCGGACAATGGCCTGATCCGTTGCTGGGAAATCGGCCGCGAGCGCGCCATCAAACATCCCGACATTGCGCAAAAATGCCTGGCAGGTGAACTCCCGGTACTGGGCTGGAAAGGCGGCGTCGAACGAACCCTGAAAAAGCGGGAAAAATTCGGCTCCCTCAAATACCTGGCCCAATGGCAAGGCCTGCGCGGCGAAGACCTGCAAATCGACACCAGCGTCGAACTGACCCTCAATTGCAGTCGCACGGGCATGATTGTCACCTTCACCCCAGACCAGAGCAAATACTACAACCCGCAAATTGAAGGTGAGGATTGAAGGCAGGCATGTTGATCCCACTGATGTATAGCGTTGGCTACCAACATGACACCTAACAAGGCCTGCCCCCTCATACTCTGTCGTTCTGCGCGACCCAGCATTCTGCTCTTTCAACACCCACTCGCAGGTGTGCAGTTGGTCAAAGGGAAAATAGAGAACGGTGAAACATTCGCCCAGGCCGCGCTGCGCGAGTTGAAAGAAGAATCCGGAATCGTCTCGGCCAAGGTTGTCAGCGACCTGGGCTGCTGGGATGCCGGGCACCAAGGTCAGATATGGTCATTTCAACTGTGTGAAACGCCAGAAACGTTACCGCCGCTATGGACCCACGACACCCTTGATGATCATGGCCATACGTTCAGCTTTTTCTGGGCGCCACTGGACAACTTGCCGTTTGCTGATTGTCATCCGGTTTTTCAACGTGCGTTGTTGCACCTGAAGCGCATCTTGCCCGAGTCAGCCAGTACACCATCGGCTCTGGATTGACTTGCCCGTTGACCGCCAGCCGTTAGCCCGTGGCAGACCTGCGTTTTTTAATGCGGTACATATCGTCATCCGCGTAGCTGAGCAGCGTATCGGCATCTTGACCATCAGCGGGATAACAGGCCACGCCTATACTGCAGGACGGCATTTCCAACCCACCGAACTCAGCACCCAAGGGTTCGGCCAAGACCAAAAGAATCTGTTCGACCTTGTCGGCAACAGCATGTGGCGAGTGGATGTCAGTCAACAACACGGTGAACTCATCACCGCCCATCCGCGCCACCGTGTCGGTTTCTCGTATGCAGCCTTCCAGGCGCCGTGCGATCACGCTCAGTACCCGATCGCCCATCGCATGCCCGTAGGCATCGTTTATGCCCTTGAAATCATTCAGATCAAGAAACAACAAGGCCAAGGTGCTTTCGTGACGATAAGCCGTGCGCAGGGCCGCTTGCAGGCGATCGTTGAACAATGAGCGGTTGGGCAGTTTGGTCAACGGGTCGTGATGGGCGAGGAAATGCAGTTCCTCTTCAGTTTGCCGCAAGGCCGTGACATCGCGCGCGACACCGATCCGCGCGCCGACTTCCTCCGACCAGGAGGCCGCCCAAAGAATGTGCACCACACTGCCATTCTTGCGCACATACCGGTTGCGGAAGTCGACGTGGGATTGGCCGTTCATCACCCGAATAATCGAGGCCCGAGTGATCGCCAGGTCATCAGGGTGCATGTAGTCGGTGATCAAGGTGCCGACCAGTTCATCGGCTCGGTACCCAAGCAGCGCCATACAGGCATCACTGACGAATACAATCTGGTTGTCCCTGTCGACCACGAAGACCGTGTCCAGCATCAAGTGGATCAGTTTGGGGTACAGCGCTTGGAGGTCAACGGGCATAGGTCAGGAAGTCCGGTTCACATTCGCTGATCATAGCCCGATCCCTATTGCCGTTGCATTGACTCATCGACGACCGACGTGCAATCCCTAGCGCGGCGCCGCCACTGCCTTTAGCGCCTCGGCCATTTGCCTGTCGGCATGATACGAAGAACGCACCAACGGGCCGGAAGCCACGTTCCTGAAACCCATGGCCAATGCCTGTTCGGCAAACCAGGCAAAGGTATCGGGATGCACGAAACGCTGTACCGGCAAATGGCTGCGCGAAGGTTGCAGGTACTGGCCCAGGGTCAACATATCGACCTGGTGTTCGCGCATCCGCCGCATCACCTCAAGCACCTCAGCATCGGTCTCGCCCAAGCCCAGCATCAAGCCGGACTTTGTCGGCACAGCCCCCACACGTTGCTTGAAGTTCTGCAACAGGTCCAATGACCATTCGAAGTCCGAACCCGGCCGCGCCGCCTTATAGAGGCGTGGCACGGTTTCAAGGTTGTGGTTGAACACATCCGGCGGCTCCTGCGCGGTGATAGCCAGGGCCACGTCCATGCGGCCGCGATAATCCGGTACCAGGGTTTCCAGCTGGATACCCGGCGACATCGTGCGAATCTCGCGCAGGCAATCGGCGAAGTGTTGCGCACCGCCGTCACGCAGGTCATCGCGGTCGACCGAGGTGATGACCACATACTTCAAGCGCAGGTCGGCGATGGCCGTCGCCAGGTGCTTGGGCTCATCACGATCCAGCGGCTTGGGTCGACCATGGCCCACATCGCAGAACGGACAGCGACGGGTGCAAATGTCCCCCATGATCATGAACGTCGCGGTGCCACCGGAGAAACACTCGCCCAGGTTCGGGCACGAAGCTTCTTCGCAGACGCTGTGCAGCTTGTGCTTGCGCAGCAACGCCTTGACCCGTGCCACTTCCGGTGAGGCGGGGATTTCCACGCGGATCCAGTCAGGCTTGCGCGGCACGTCTTCGGTGGGCAGGATCTTCACCGGTATTCGCGCCACCTTTTCTGCACCGCGCAGCTTTACCCCAGGCGCCAAAGGCGCCGGGCGCGTGGCGACAGACAGTGTTTCGTTCATGCTCATGCTCCAGCAAAAGGGCCTCAGCCGCGGAAATAACGTTGCGCCACGAACGGCATGCGCGACACCACCATCGGCACCCGTTTGCCGCGTACCAGGGCAAACACTTCGCTGTCCAGCGCGGCGAAGTCACCCTGCACATAGCCCATCGCCAGAGGGCCACCCAGGCTTGGGCCAAAGCCGCCGCTGGTGACACGACCGATCACTTGCTCCTGTGCGTTGACGATCAATGCACCTTCGCGCACCGGCACTCGCTCGGTAGGCAGCAAACCCACACGTTTTTCCGCTACGCCTTCAGACAGTTGCGCCAGGATGCGCTCGGCACCGGGAAAACCACCCGCACGGGCACCATCGGCACGGCGAACCTTGGATATGGCCCAGGTCAGGCTGGCCTCGATCGGCGTGATGCGTTGTTCCATGTCATGCCCGTACAGGCACAGCCCTGCCTCCAGGCGCAGTGAATCTCGGGCGCCCAGTCCGATGGCTTCAACCTCGGGTTCGGCCAGCAGTGAACGGGCCAGCATTTGTGCTTCCTGTACCGGCACGGAAATCTCGTAACCATCCTCGCCGGTGTAGCCGGAGCGACTGACGTAACAGTCAACGCCAAGCAACCTCACCCGGGCGAACTGCATGAAGGTCATGGCCTTCACCTCCGGCGCCAGGCGTGCCAGCACCGCCGCCGCCGCGGGGCCCTGCAAGGCGAGCAAGGCGCGGCTGTCGAACAGCGATTCGACCTCGCAGCGCCCTTCCAGGTGCTGGCGTAGGTGCGCCAGGTCCTGTTCCTTGCAGCCAGCGTTGACCACCAGAAACAGGTAGTCGCCGGCGTTGGCGACCATCAGGTCATCGAGGATGCCGCCCTGCTCATCGGTGAACAGCGCATAGCGTTGCATACCCACAGGCAGGTCGATGATGTCGACCGGTACCAGTGTCTCCAGGGCCTTGGCGGCATGTGCCCCATGCAAACGGATCTGGCCCATGTGCGAAACGTCGAACAGGCCAGCCTGTTCACGGGTATGCAAATGCTCCTTGAGCACGCCCAGCGGGTATTGCACCGGCATGGCGTAGCCAGCGAACGGCACCATGCGTGCGCCGAGTTGTTGATGCAAAGCGTGCAGCGCTGTTTTTTGTAATTGTTCGGTGGACATGGATGACTCCTAGCATTCGATTATGTTGACCGCCAAGCCGCCGCGAGCGGTCTCTTTGTATTTGCTCTTCATATCGGCTCCGGTCTGGCGCATGGTGCGGATGACCTTGTCGAGCGAGACGAAGTGCTGGCCGTCGCCACGCAGGGCCATGCGCGCAGCGTTGATGGCCTTCACCGAGCCCATGGCGTTACGCTCGATACACGGCACCTGGACCAGCCCGCCAATCGGATCGCAGGTCAGCCCGAGGTTGTGCTCCATACCGATTTCGGCAGCGTTCTCGACCTGTTGCACGCTGCCGCCAAGCACTTCGCACAAGGCCCCGGCAGCCATCGAGCACGCCACGCCAACCTCACCCTGGCAGCCGACTTCGGCACCGGAAATCGATGCGTTTTCCTTGTAGAGAATGCCAATGGCCGCCGCCGTGAGCAGAAAGCGCACCACGCCCTCATCGTTGGCCCCCGGCACAAAGCGGGTGTAGTAATGCAGCACCGCCGGAATTATTCCGGCCGCGCCATTGGTAGGCGCAGTAACGACGCGCCCGCCGCTGGCATTTTCTTCATTCACCGCCAGTGCGTAGAGATTGACCCAGTCAAGCACCGAGAGGCTGTCCCTGAGACTCGCCTCGGGAGCAGCACTGAGTTGACGCCGCAACGCCGCCGCTCGACGCTTGACCTTGAGCCCTCCGGGCATGATCCCTTCGGTGCGGCAACCGGCCTCCACACAGTCCTGCATGACTTGCCAGATATGCAGCAAGCCCTGGCGTGTCTGCTCCGGGCTGCGCCAGGCGGTCTCGTTCTCCGCCATCAAGGCGCTGATTGACAGCCCGTGCTGAGCGCACTGTGCCAACAGTTCGCGACCGCTGAGAAACGGGAAACGCAGCGGCGTGCGGTCGGCGACGATTCGGTCGACCCCAGCCGCCGCCTCATCCACGACGAAACCGCCACCCACCGAGTAGTACTCACGGCTGCACAGTTGCAGGCCGGCGGCATCGAAAGCCCGCAAGATCATGCCGTTGGGGTGGTACGCCAAGGGCTTGCGGATCATCGCCAGGTGTTCTTTCTCGAGAAAGCGAATGCGCTTCTCCCCCAGCAGCGACAGCGTCGCGCACGCCCGAATCGTGGCCAGGCGCTCAGCCACTTGCGAAGTATCGACGGTGTCGGGGTGTTCACCCTCCAGCCCCAGCAATACCGCCTTGTCGCTGCCGTGGCCCTTGCCAGTCGCGCCCAGCGAGCCATACAACTCGGCCCGCACGCTCTCAACTGCGGCCAACATTCCCTGGGCCTTGAGCCCTTCGACAAAACGCGCTGCCGCACGCATCGGCCCCACCGTGTGGGAGCTGGAGGGCCCGATACCTATCTTGAACAGGTCAAAAACACTTAGCGACATACATGCCTCCAGGGTGCAGACCCACTCAGGCTGAGTAGACCGGGAACAGGGCGCACAACTCGGCCACCTGTTTGGCGACATGCGCTTCCACATCGGCATCGCCAAGATGGTCGAGAATGTCGCAGATCCAGGACGCCAATGCCCGGCACTCCGGCTCCTGGAAACCCCGTGTGGTAACGGCCGGGGTACCCAGCCGCAGGCCGGAAGTCACGAACGGCGATTGCGGATCATTGGGCACGGCGTTCTTGTTCACCGTGATATGGGCACGCCCCAAGGCGGCATCGGCGTCCTTGCCGGTGATGCCCTGGCGAATCAGGCTGACCAGGAACAAATGGTTGTCGGTGCCACCCGACACCACGTCATAGCCGCGCTGCATGAAAATCGCTGCCATGGCCTGGGCGTTCTTGATGACCTGGGTCTGGTAGGTCTTGAAAGCCGGCTCCAACGCTTCCTTGAAGCACACCGCCTTGGCTGCGATGACATGCATCAGCGGGCCGCCCTGGCCACCTGGGAAGACCGCCGAGTTGAGTTTCTTCTCCAGCTCCGGATCGGCTTTGGCCAGAATCAGGCCACCGCGAGGGCCGCGCAGGGTCTTGTGGGTCGTGGTGGTGACGACGTCGGCGTAAGGCAGCGGATCGGGGTATACGCCTGCCGCCACCAAGCCGGCAACATGGGCCATGTCGACGAACAAATAGGCTCCGACCTTGTCGGCGATAGCGCGAAACCGCGGGAAGTCCAACGTCTTGGAGTAGGCCGAGAAGCCGGCGACGATCATTTTCGGTTGGTGCTCGACTGCCAGACGCTCGACTTCGTCGTAATCGATCAGGCCGTTGGCATCGATACCGTATTGCACGGCGTTGTAGAGCTTGCCGGATGAGCTGACCTTGGCACCGTGAGTCAGGTGGCCGCCATGGGCCAGGCTCATGCCCAGCAGGGTGTCACCGGCCTTGAGCAGGGCCAGGTAAACCGCGGCGTTGGCCTGCGAGCCTGAGTGCGGCTGGACGTTGGCGTAGCCGGCACCAAACAGCGCCTTGGCGCGATCGATAGCCAGTTGTTCGACCACATCGACGTGCTCGCAACCGCCGTAGTAACGCTTGCCGGGATAGCCCTCGGCGTACTTGTTGGTGAGCTCGGTGCCTTGCGCCTGCATGACCTGCGGGCTGGTGTAGTTCTCCGAGGCGATCAGCTCGATATGGTCTTCCTGGCGTTGTGCCTCGCGGCGAATGGCGGCGAACAGCGCAGGGTCGAAATCGGAAAGTGTCAGGCTTTTATGGAACATGTCGGTTTTCCTTGTTGTGAGTGTCGAACCACTGTTCGGGCAGCCGTCAGGCGTCCTGATACGTCGAAAGCGGTGGGCAGGCGCAGGCCAGGTTGCGATCGCCGTAGACGTTGTCTACCCGACCTACCGGTGGCCAATACTTGCTTTCGCGCAGCGTGTCCTGCGGGTAGACCGCCAGCTCCCGGCTGTAGCGATGGTTCCACTCGCCGACCAACTCGCTGGCGCAGTGGGGGGCGTTTTTCAACGGGTTGTCGTCTTTGTCCAGGCTGCCGTTTTCCACCGCGCGAATTTCATCGCGAATGCAGATCATCGCCTCGCAGAAGCGGTCCAGCTCCTCCTTGGACTCACTCTCGGTCGGCTCGACCATCAAGGTGCCCGCTACCGGAAAGGACATGGTCGGGGCATGGAAGCCAAAATCGATCAGGCGCTTGGCGACGTCCTCGACACTGATGCCGCTGCTGTCCTTGAGCGGGCGCAGGTCGAGAATGCACTCGTGGGCTACCAGGCCGTTTTCGCCGGTGTAGAGCACCGGGTAGTGCTCCTCCAGGCGCCGGGCAATGTAGTTGGCACTGAGGATCGCGACCTGTGAGGCACGCTTGAGCCCTTCCCCGCCCATCATGCGGATATACATCCAGGTAATGGGCAGGATGCTTGCACTACCATAGGGTGCGGCGCTGACTGCGCCTTGTTTGCGCGCCATGTGGCCGTGACCGGGCAGAAACGGCGCAAGGTGCGCCTTGACGCCAATCGGACCCACGCCTGGACCGCCACCGCCATGGGGAATGCAAAACGTCTTGTGCAGGTTGAGGTGCGAGACGTCGCCGCCAAACTTGCCCGGGGCACACAGGCCGACCATGGCGTTCATGTTCGCGCCGTCCAGGTAAACCTGGCCGCCGCGCGCATGGATGATGTCGCAGATGCGCGTGATGCCGTCCTCGAACACACCGTGGGTCGAGGGGTAGGTAATCATCAGCGCCGCCAGATGGTCCTTGTGCTGTTCGGCCTTGCTTTGCAGGTCGGCGACATCGACGTTGCCACGGACATCACAATTGACCACCACCACTCGCATGCCGGCCATCTGCGCAGTGGCCGGGTTGGTGCCATGTGCCGAGGAAGGAATAAGGCACACATCGCGCCCCGCTTCGCCACGGCTGACATGGTAGGCTCGAATCGCCAACAGCCCTGCGTACTCGCCCTGGGAGCCGGCATTAGGCTGCAGCGACATGGCGTCGTAGCCGGTAGCCGCACAGAGCATCGCCTCCAGCTCGTCGGTCAGTTGCTGGTAACCCTGTGATTGTTCGGCGGGTGCAAAGGGATGCACGGCACCAAACTCGGGCCAGGTGATGGGGATCATCTCACTGGCAGCATTGAGCTTCATGGTGCAGGAGCCCAAGGCAATCATGCTGCGATCCAGGGCCAGATCCTTGTCAGCCAGGCGCCGCAGGTAGCGCATCAGTTCGGTTTCGCAGTGATAGCGGTTGAATACTTCGTGCTGCAGGAACGCGGTCTGGCGCAGCAACGCTGCAGGCAGGCAATCTCCGCTGCCAGCCGCTAGTGCAGCAAAGTCCGGGAGCGGCTGCCCGGCGCCTGCAAAGATTTGCCAAAGAGTCTCGACGCTTTGTTGTTCGCAGGTTTCATCCAACGATAAGCCGACGCGAGCCTCATCGAGGGGGCGCAGGTTGATGCGCGAATTGCTCGCTGCAGCCAGGATATCCGCCGCAGGCCGGGCGGTGACGACGCTGACGGTGTCGAAGAAGCTCGCCTGCTCGATCCGGTGACCGAGCTGCTGCAGCCCCTGCACCAGAATCGTGGTCAGGCGGTGTACGCGCCGCGCGATTTGTCTCAGGCCTTCGGGGCCGTGATACACCGCGTACATGCTGGCGATGTTCGCCAGCAGAACCTGCGCGGTGCAGATGTTGCTGGTGGCTTTCTCGCGGCGGATGTGTTGCTCGCGGGTCTGCATGGCCAGGCGCAGAGCCGGCTTGCCAAAACGGTCGATGGAAACACCGACCAGACGGCCCGGCATGTCGCGTTTGAAACTGTCACGGGTGGCGAAGTACGCCGCATGCGGGCCGCCAAAACCCAGTGGCACGCCAAAGCGCTGGGCGCTGCCGAGCACCACATCGGCACCAAACTCGCCGGGAGGCATCAGTAGCGTCAGGGCCAGCAGATCGGCCGCTACCGCTACCAGGGCGCCGGCCGTATGGGCGCGTTGCACCAGCTCGCGATGGTCGGCGATGTCGCCGTTGCTGGCCGGGTATTGCAGCAGCAAACCGAAGTAGCCCTCAAGGCTGTCATTGGCCAGCTGTGCGTCATCGCCGACGACCACTTCGATGCCCAAAGGCTCGGCACGTGTACGAATCACATCGAGGGTTTGCGGATGGCAGGCAGCGGAGACGAAAAACGCCGCGGCCTTGTTCTTTGCCAGGCGCTTGCAGAAGGTCATGGCTTCGGCAGCGGCGGTCGCTTCATCGAGCAACGACGCATTGGCGATTTCCATGCCAGTCAGATCGATGACCAGCGTCTGGAAATTCAATAGCGCTTCCAGCCGTCCTTGGGAGATCTCCGGCTGATAAGGGGTGTACGCCGTGTACCAGGCCGGGTTCTCCAAGAGGTTGCGCAAAATCGGCGCTGGCGTATGGCACGGGTAATACCCTTGGCCAATGTGGTTGCGAAACAGCTGGTTGTTCGCGGCAATGGCCTTGATTGCCGCCAACGCTTCACTTTCGCTTTGCCCCTTGGACAGCTCCATCACGCTGCTGCCCTTGATGCTGCTGGGAATCACACTGTCGATCAGGGCGTCGAGCGAATCATGCCCGGTCAGCGCCAGCATGGCCTTGATATCGCTTTCGCGCGGGCCGATGTGACGGGGAATGAACGTGTTGTCCGTACTCAAGGAAATAGATGCGTTGCTCATGTCGCCCCCCGGCTCAGGCATTGTCGGCCAGGAAGCGGTCGTAGCCGTCCTGGTCCATCAAAGTGTCGAGATCGGCGTGGTTGTCGACCTGGATGCGGAAGAACCAACCGTCTTGCATCGGCGAGTCATTGATCAGCTCGGGGTCATCGGCCAAGCTTTGGTTGACCGCCACTACCTGGCCGCTCAGGGGCATGGTGATGTTACTGGCAGCCTTGACCGACTCCAGTACCGCGACTTCACTCCCCTCTGCGTATTGGCCAGGCTCTGGCAATTGCACGAACACCACGTCACCGAGGGCTTGCTGGGCAAAAGCAGTAATGCCAACAGTCAGTTCGCCAGACGTTTCCAGGCGCAGCCACTCGTGTTCGGGGGTAAAACGCAAGATGCTCATGGGTCTTCCTCTTGTTATTGGACGAGTCCCGGTGCGGGACTTCTGTAGACAAGAGCAAGGACAATGCCAGTTTATTTTTATCGTTGAAAATCAATAAGTTATCAAAAAAAATTTGATCTGCAAGGCTGCCGTCAATGGAGCGAAATCGCTCCGCTCGTGGAATACCCTGCCGACCTTTGAGGGCAACCTCCTGCAAACACGTGACGCACGCCACCTGGAGCGCAAACGCTCCAGTGGAGTGAAATCGAACCAACGGTTCTAGACCGCACGATTGGAGATCCCATACTTGCGCAAGCGCTGGCCGATGGCGGTGTGCGAGGTCTGCAGGCGCATCGCCAATTGCCGGGTCGAGGGATAGGCGGCGTAGAATTTTTCCAGCAGCGATTTTTCGAAACCCTGCACGGCTGCCTCCAGACTGATGACCTCTTGCGCGTCACCCTGCTGGCTGTTGAGGGCAGTACCGGCCAACTCCAGGTCGTCGCAGTCGATTACATCCCCCTCGCAGATCGCGGCCGCCCGAAAAATCACGTTCTGCAGTTGGCGGATGTTGCCCGCCCAGCGATTGCGTAATAACAGCGGATGGGTTGTCACAGCCAAGCGACAGGGCGAGCGCTGTATCTGGGCGCAGGCCTGGCGCAGAAAGTGCTCGGCCAGCAGCAAGATATCGGTGCCACGCTCGCGCAGCGGTGGCACCATCAAATTGAGCACGTTGAGGCGGTAATACAGGTCTTCGCGAAAGCCACCTTCGACCACCATGTTCTCCAGATTGCGGTGAGTAGCACAAAGCACCCGTACATTCACCCGCACTTCTCCGCCACCGCCGACACGCCTGAAACTGCCGTCATTGAGAAAACGCAACAGCTTGGCCTGCAGGTACGGCGACATCTCGCCTACTTCGTCAAGAAACACCGTGCCACCGTCGGCCAGCTCAAGCAGGCCGGGCTTGCCGCCGCGCTGGGCGCCGGTAAACGCACCGGCGGAGTAACCGAACAGTTCACTTTCGGCCAGGCTCTCTGGCAGCGCTGCGCAATTCAACGCCAGAAAGGACGAGCCGCGGCGAGTACTGAGCTCGTGACAGGCTCGAGCCACCAACTCTTTACCGGTACCGGTTTCACCCTGGATCAATAGCGGTGCATCGAGGCTGGCAACCTTGTGCAGGCGGGTCTTGAGGTGCTGCAGCGGCGCCGACTCACCCAACAGCGCACTCAAGCCTTCGCCAGGGTCATGCAGCAAGGAAGCCAGGCGTTCGCCGATCCGTCTTGGCGGATACAGCGTGAGCAGACCGCCGACCAACACATCCGCCCCACCGCTGATGGGCGTGGCCTCGAGCAACAGTGTCTGGTCCTGGAAACTCACCTCGCACATTGGCAAACGAAAGCCCTTGTCGATCAGCGACTGCGCCAGGTGCGGCTCGGCAAACAGGTTGCATAACGGTTCGCCTGCCGGCTCGCGACCCAACAGCTTGACCAGTGTCGGCGTCGCCAGCAGCACATGGCCGTTGGGGTCCACCGCCAGCACCGGGTCACTCATCGCCGCGAGCAAGGCCTCCAACTGCAAGTGCCGACGCTGACCGGGGAGAAAGTCCACAAGCTCAACGGCCTGAACGTCGATGACCCGCAGCAATGCATCGTGAAGCTCGCTCAACACGACCGGGGACAACGACGGCGCGTCGATGTAAACGTTGGGAGGAATCATTTCCACAGCGTCGAGGTTGAGATTGCGCGCCCCAAGCAAGGCCAGAATTTCCTGGGTAATGCCAACGCGGTCTTTGAAGGTCACGTGAATACGCATCGCAAGTCCTCTCTACAAACGACGACAGGGGGACGGCACAAGTGCGGTCCCCCCGGATGAACATGTGAAGCTGGCGATCAGTCCACTTCGTATGAAAGCTGCACGGCCTGCGCCCTCTTCTGGCGAAGGCTGCGATAGGACACAGCCATCACCGCAAACCACACAGGTACAAACAGCAACGCTTGTCGAGTGTCGTCCTCCAGCGCCAGCAAAGCAGTGATGAACACGAAGAACGCCAGGCAGATCCAGGCCATGGTCGTTCCGCCAGGCATTTTGTACTTCGAGGCACGGTGCAAGGCATCGCGCTTTTTGCGATAGGCCAGATAGGACAGCAGAATCATCGACCATACGCACATGAACAGGATCGCCGACACCGTAGTGATCAAAGTGAACGCATCGAGCATGTTCGGCACCAGGTAGATCACCAGCGCACCTAGCAGCAGGCAGGTGCAGGAGAAGACCAGGCCATTGGAAGGCACCGCACGCTTGGACAAACTGGCAAATTTGTTCGGCGCATCGCCATCCATTGCCAAGCCATAGAGCATGCGGCTGGTAGAGAACACACCGCTGTTGGCAGACGACGCGGCAGAGGTGAGCACCACGAAGTTGATGATCCCCGCCGCCGCAGGCAGACCCGCCAGGACGAAAAGTTCAACGAACGGGCTCTTGTTGGCCACTACCTCGCGCCATGGCGTCACCGCCATGATGGCGATCAGCGCGAGCACGTAAAAGAAGATGATGCGCAGTGGGATCGAGTTGATGGCCCGCGGCAGGTTGCGCTCAGGATTCTTGGTTTCGGCGGCGGTGGTGCCTACCAGCTCAATGCCGACAAAAGCAAAGACAGCAATCTGGAACCCGGCAAAAAAGCCCATGGCGCCATGCGGAAACATGCCATCGTCGTTCCACAGGTTGGAGATCGAGGCGACACTGCCAGCGGACGATTGATACGCCGAGGCAACCATGTAGAAACCCGTGCAGACCAGCGCGCAGATCGCGACGATCTTGATCATCGCGAACCAGAACTCCAGCTCGCCGAACATCTTCACCGTGACCAGATTGAGTGACAGCAACAAACCGACGCAACTGAGCGCGGGCAACCATTGGGGAATATCGGGAAACCAGAACTGTGAATAGGCGGAAATGGCAATAACGTCGGCGATCCCTGTGACAATCCAGCAGAACCAATATGTCCAGCCGGTGAAATAACCCGCCCATGGCCCCAATAAATCTGCCGAAAAATCAATGAAGGATTTGTACTTAAGGTTGGATAGCAGTAGTTCGCCCATTGCCCGCATGACGAAAAACAACATGAAACCAATAATCATGTAGACAAATATTATCGACGGGCCCGCCAGGCTGATGGTCTTGCCAGAGCCCATGAACAGCCCCGTACCGATTGCACCACCGATGGCAATCAACTGAATGTGGCGATTGGACAGATTGCGTTTGAGTTCGTGCGCATCGCTGCCAGGCGGACAGTGATCCTGCGTCGAATTGTTCATTCATTTCACCTTGTAAGTTGAATTATTTTTATAACGTCACAAGTTCAAACGCCTCAGCCAAACAAACAACTTTCCTTGCCCAGCCGGACATCAAGCAAAGAGCAAGGACTATGCCAGGCCCCGCATGCCGCTTAAACGCCCACCTCAAGCGGCGATGTCGTTTCTGAGCTGTAATGAAGTCGCTCCAGGACAAGCGCCCGGAGCGTGGTTAAATTGGATAAAAGCCAGGTAAACATTGCCCCTACGCTCCATCGGAGCGAAATCGCTCCGATGGAATGCAATCAATCCGCGCGGGCCGTGTAGGTCTGGTCAGACGTACCACACGCACTGATAGATCGGGTTTGGTTAGCGCAAGAGATTCTTAGACGACCACTTCATCGTTCCAGTCTTTGTTGCTGGCTGTTGGCGCCGCGAACGTCCCGCCAGCCAGATGCCGAGACTCGGTTTCGATGTCTTCTCCGCTGCGATGGCGATAATCCAGGTAGAGCCAGCGGACAAAACCGTAGGCCATCACTACCAGCAGGAAGAAGAACGGAATAGAGGTGAGGATGACCGAGGTTTTTACCGTTTTGAGCGACAGGTGGTTAGCGATCATGGTCAGCGGCACCAGCGCCAGCATCACACACCAGAACAAGCGCAGGAACGGTGAAGGATCACGACCATCGGCCAGGTTGCGCGTGGTGGCGGCGGCAACGGTGTAAGCCGAGGCATCGACATGCGAAGCGAGGAAAATCACCATGACGAACAGATAGAACGCGGTGGCCAGGCCCGACAGTGGAAAGCCGTTCAACAACTGCGTAATCGCAACCTCACCCCCCTGGCTTGCGACTAGCGCAGGAACATCCAATACGCCATTGAGCAGTTGATCGATGCCATACCCACTGAGGCTGCCGAAGATTGCCCAGCAACTCACGCTGCCGCCGAGCAAAAGCGCCGCAGAGACCTCCTTCAACGTGCGCCCACGGGATACCCGCGCGACGAATATCGACACCGCCGGGGTATAGGAAATCGCCCAGAACCAGTAGAACACCGTCCAATTGCGGGTGAATTCACCATCACCGGCCGGGTCGGTGAACAGGCTCATGTGCAAGAAGTTGGAGAACATCAACCCCACGCCGTTGACAGTGTTCTTGACGATGAACCCGGTCGGGCCCACCACCAGCACTGCCAAGGCGCAGAACAATGCTCCCCAGCAAACCATCGTGGCCAGGCGCTGCATGCCGCCTTCGAGGCCGATGTAGGAACTGAGGGAGAAAATGCTGGTGATCAGCAGAACGATGCCAGCCTGCATCGCGAAAGTGTTGGGAAGCCCGGTGAGGTTGGCGAGGCTGTTGGAAAAGGTCTGGGTGGTGACCACCATGGTCACGGTCAGGCCGCCAAAGGTGCCGATCAGAAAAAGAATGTCGATCAGCCGACCGATCGGGCCATTGGCGCGAAACCCGGTTACCGCCTCGATAATGCCAGCCAGGCTGAGCTTGCTGTGTTTGCGCACATGGTAGTAGTAAGCCATGGCCATGCCACCAACGGCGTAACACGCCCAGGTACCGAAGCCCCAGTGAAAGAAGGCATAGGCGATGCTCATTTCCAGCGCCTGAGGGCTTTGTGCCGGAATGTTCAGCCCCGGAGTGTTGTAGTAGAACGCCCATTCCACCAGCCCCCAGTACAGCGTTGCCGAACTGAGTCCGGCGCAGATAAACATAAACACCCAGGGCAGCGTCTTGAACTGCGGCTTGCCACTGCCCAGGCGAATATTGCCGTACTTGCTGAAGATGATGAATAACGATCCGGCAACAAAGGCCAGGAAAACCAGCAGCACCGGTGCCGAGAGCAAATTGGTGGCGTTCTCGAACAATTGGCTGGCCACCTGCTCCGAACGCGCAGGAAACGCCGCCAGGGCAAAAACCGTAAGGAAGATGGAAACCACACTGACCACAATCAACAGGTAGTCCTTGCTTGGCCGGACCTGCTCGGCCATCGGGCTCGCTTTCGCTGAAATTTTCATGGGATACCTTTCTATTACCGGCTGTATTGATATTGTTTTTTTGCCTTGTTCCAGGCCTGGAATACGCCTGGAGCAGTCATAGAAGTGCTTGAAAGCGCCGCGACGTCAGGCGCCTCGTATCGACCAGTCGGCGATCAGCCGCCGATACAGACGTACGGCCTCGTCGATTCGTGCAACCTCGCAGTACTCATCCGTCTGATGCGCCATAGCGGGTGTACCGGGCCCAAGAATCACGATTGGCACGCCCGGATGGGCCTGTTGCAGCGCGCAGGCGTCGGTGAAGTAACTGGCGCCCCGCGGTTCGGGACGCACGCCGGTTTCCTCCTCGGTAATGCGGTACACCGCCGCGATCCAGGGATCATCGAGGTCGGTGAACACCGCTGGCAGGTCGAGCACTGCATCGACTTCGCTGATGTCGGGGCGCAGCGCTGCCAGCAAGGTTGCGCAGGTGTCGGCGTGAGACATGCCGGGCAAGCTGCGGATGTCGACGCACAGCTGTGCCAAGTCCGGCACGACGTTGATGCTACTGCCGCCGTGCAGGGTTCCGGCACTGATGCTGGTGGTACCCAGCACAGGATGCGGCGTTGCCGGCACGCGATAATGCTCGATCTTGCCCAGCGCGCGTGCCGCCTTGTAGAGCGCATTGTCGCCGCGCTCCGGCATCGAGCCATGGGCACTTTTGCCACGTGCGACGAGCTTGAGCCAGAGCGCGCCTTTGTGACCGATCAACGGGTAGTTCGCCGTCATCTCGCCAACGACGATGGCCCCTGCATTGTGCTGATCCACCCCGTCGCGCACCAACGCCGCCGCACCCTGGCAGCCGGTTTCTTCGCTGGCGGTCAGTACCAGGACCACCCCAGGCCCCTCGGCGATAAGGCGACTCTCCTGCAAGGCTGCGCTGATGAACGCCGCAATCCCTGCCTTCATGTCGCTGCTGCCTCGGCCGTACAAACGACCGTCGTGGATCTCGCCGGCAAACGGATCGAACGACCAGGGCGCGCTCCCCAGCGGTACGGTATCCAGATGTCCGGTGAAACACAGGGGGCGCCCTCGCCCGTTGCCCAAGTAGGCCACCAGGCTTGCCCGTCCTGGCGCCAATTCGTGGAGAGTGACGCGGTAGCCTGCATCGGCCAATAACTGCGCAAGGAATTCGGCGCAAGGTCGTTCGTTACCGGGCGGGTTAGTGGTGTCGAAGCGCACGAGTGCGCGGGTCAGTTCGAGTGCCTGTTCGAATGCGCTCATATTGACCTCGCATTGGAAGCAAGGCGCGCTGGGGTATCAAGATCAACAGCGACCGCATCTACCTGCAGCGACGCGCCACCTGGCAATCCGTTTACTCTCACCACGGTGAACGGCGGCAGCTCATCACCACAAAGCCCGCGCAGGGCTTCGGCGAACAGCGTTGTTGCCCGCTCCGGTTGCAGATCAGCTTCGCGACCAGCCACCAGCACATGAAGATGAGCGAGCGCCTGGGGGCCACTGCCAACCTTGCGCAAGTGCTCGACAATACGCGCCAGCACCTCGCTGCAGGCGTGCTCCAGCGCCTCATGCTGGACGCTCTGACCGGCGACGTGGATGCTCGCCGCATTGCGGCGCACCGGCGCACAACCGGCCCAGCCACGACCGCCACCCTCGCCAAGCACCGGCTGCGAGCTTTCCCCCACCAGCGCAGTTGCATCGATTTCCAGCAGCAAACCTTGGTACAGCAGGTTGACGCCAAAGGCCGTGACCGGCGGCAGCGGCGCGCCGCATGTCTCCCGCACCACGCTGAGGATTTCCTCCAGGCGTGCCTGCGCAGCGTTGTCATCACCCTCGTGCAAATAGCAGATCTTGAGCTGGGCAAGGTCACACAAGCATGCTCCTGCGTCCTGCAGCACGTGCCTGATGTGTTCCAGCACGTTATGCGTCTGAGCGTACAAATCGTCCAGCGCGACCGCCTTGCCAGACATATCCGCCGAAACTTGCCCGCCCACCCAGACTTGGCTACCCGACTTCCACCCCTGGGACAACGGCACCGGAATGCTCCAGTCCCAGCTTTTCTTCGGCATGATCCGCTGCCGTTGTGCGAGGGGCACGGCCAGCGCCTCGACTTCCAACTGGATCAATGCTCCAGAGCATCCCATGCCGCGCACACGCACGGCCGTCGCTGCTGGACCAGGGTCGGGAAAATACTGCAGGCGTACCCGCGTCATTTTTTCCCAGTAGACAGTTGCCTGGTCTTCCTCGCCATCGAATACGTAGTAGGTGTTCAAACGCACCAGATCGGCCATTTGCAAGCCGGCCTGTTCCAGCGCCGCTTTCAAGTTGCGAAATACCGCATGCGTCTGCGCCTCGATATCGTCAGCCCCGATCAACTTGCCGGCCACATCGACAGGCAGCACGCCGCCGACAAACACATGCGAACCAAAACGGCGAGAACGCGAGGGTTGTATCAACAGCTGTGGAGTGAGAGAAATCGAACGGCTAAGGTCGGACATGGCTTTGCTCCCGTTGCCGGGCCAAACCCCGCAGTCGGGGTTCGCCGGGCACGCTTGAAGTTGGCTTTTTTGTTCTAGAGCCAAACTGTAGAGAACCCGACACTTCGGAAAAATAGCCAGTTCACGAAGTTGACTTCGGCAATCGCCGAAGCATTCACTGCCCCTTCAGCGCAACGCTCCCGCACAGTCCAACAACTGTTGCTGGAAGACTTCGACGGTGCGCGGCGGACTGATGCCGTGACGCAGGATGATGTCGACACTCACGTCGGTAGCGAACTGAGCGGGACACATTCTGCGCAGCTCACCCTTCTCCACCCAGGGTTGCGCATAGTGCAGCGGTAAAAAGCCGATGTACTGGCCGGAAATAATCATCATCGCCCGTGCCTCGACGTTGTCGACACTGCCTGCCGCCCGCTCCACCTGTAGTTGATCCAAGTCGAAGCGGCCAAGAAAGGTACGCGCAGCAACCCTCGCCTGGCTCAGCAATAACGGGGTGATATTGGCGTCGTCCTGCTCGAACAGCGGATCGGCACGCGAGCAGAACAGGCCATGAGCTTCGGTGTACAACGACGTATAGTCCAGCCCTGGCAAGCGGTTGGGAAACGGACCGACCGCCAGGTGCAGGCGACCATCCATCACCCGTTGCTCCAGGGCATTGGGAGTATCGATATGGATTTGCAGGTGAACCTGCGGCGCCATCTGACCGAACCGGCGAATGGCAAGGGTCAGCGGGCTGCACGGGTCGGTCAAGGTTGCGTCGATCACACCAACCCGCAGAGCACCACTCAACTGTTGGCGAAGCGACGCCGCCTCCATCGAGAATGTCTCGACCGCTGCCAGCATGCGTTGCGCTGCGGCATATAGCACTTCGCCCTCATCGGTAAGACGAAAGCCAGAACGGCCGCGTTCACACAGACGCAGCCCCAGCCGGCTTTCCAATAAGCTCATCTGCTCGCTGATCACCGACGCGCTGATGTTCAGAGCCGACTGGGCGGCGGAAAAGCCGCCGCAGCGCACGATTGTCTCGAAGATCCTCAGGGACTTCAGGTCTGCATCTTGTACTCGCATCAATCTACTCCGCGCTCACCACTACCTTTCCTTGGCCAGGTCCGCGCCCTTTGAGTGCTAGGGAGTGACAGCCGGGGGTGTCTGACTACCCCGCGTCAAACCGTTATCGACGTTGATGTTCTGCCCGCTGACATATGCAGCCCCATCACTGACCATAAAAGCAAGCGTGGCGGCGACTTCTTCGCCTGTGCCGTAGCGCTTGCGCACAATGCTGTGGGCCAGCACGAGGGGCAATGTTGCGCGAAGCCTTGTCCATGTTCCATGCTTTGCAGCTCTGTAGGCGAGTCTCGAAGCTGGACGGTGAATGTGGACAGGTTTCAGGAGATGAAAGTACTGCTGGCCGTTGCCGAGGCGCAAAGCTTTGCCGGTGGCGCCAAGCTGATGAGTATGTCGCCGCCCAGCGTGACCCGGGTGATTGCCGGTCTGGAAAAACGCCTGGGAACGCTGTTGTTGGCACGCAGTACCCGCAGCCTGCGCCTGACCGAAGCAGGCAGGCGCTACGTGGAGGACTGCAAGCGCATTTTGCTCGACCTGGACGAGGCCGAGGAGTTGGCCACCGGCAGCAGCATTCGCGCACGCGGCAACCTGACCGTGACGGCGCCAGTGATGTTCGGCGAGCTTTACATGATCGCGCTGATTACCGAGTACTTGTCTGCTCACCCGCAGGTAGCCATCAATGCCTTGTTGGTGGATCGTCTGGTGAACATGGTCGACGAAGGCGTGGACGTCGCCATCCGTATCGGGCAATTGGCCGATACCGGCCTGCAGGCGATCAAGGTCGGACAAATCCGTCCGGTCATTTGCGCTGCCCCGGCCTTTCTCGAACGCTTTGGTCGACCGCAGCATCCCCGCGAGGTAATGGCGGCGCCCATCGTGATGTCCTCTGCCAGTAACCTGCTGACCGGCTGGCAGTTCAATCTGCACGCCAGCACCCTCACCTTGCACCCCAAGCCGCGGCTGCTGGTGAGTTCCAACCAGGCCGCAATCAACGCTGCCCGCCTGGGCTGGGGGCTTACCCGGGTGCTGTCGTATCAGGTCGCCGAACAGGTTGCCAAGGGCGAGTTGGAGATCATTCTCGACGCCTACGAAGCGGCGCCATTGCCTGTGCACGTGCTCTATCAAGGCTCGGGACGGGTGCCCGCGAAAGTACGTACCTTTGTCGATTTTTGCGTCGAGCGCTTACGCCAAGACCCGGCGCTGCAACGGGTCGGGACGGTCTAGCACGTGAGCCGCTATCGTCAGATGCAGGTCTTCGAGGCTGTGGCCCAGGCCGGGAGCCTGGCTGCAGCAGCGCGGCAACTGGATCTTTCGACCGCAACCATCATGCGTACCATCGGCGCGTTGGAAGCACGCTTGAACAACGCCCTGTTCGAACGCGGGCCGCGCGGCGTCAGCCTGAGCCCGGCGGGTGAACAATTTTCCGCCAGCTGTCGGCAGATCCTTGAACAGATTGTCGCTGCCGAACACTCGGCGGCCGGCATCCACGCACGCCCTAGCGGAAGATTGACCGTATCGCTGCCGATGCTGATGGATCAGCAGGTGTTGATGCCCATCGCAGTTGAATACCTGGCGACCTATAACGATGTGCAACTGGTTACTCGCGCCAGCGAGGAAGTGCCAAAGCTGCTTGAAGACGGCATTGATATCGCCCTGGTGGTTGGCAACCTGCCGAACTCATCGGGTTTCGCCATGCCCATTGGCCAGGTTCGACCGATTGTCTGCGGCTCTCCCAGCTACTTGGCAACATGGGGCCGACCGCAGAGCCCCGGGGACCTCAAGGCACACCGCTGTGTGTTGACCACAGCCGGCGGGCAGCAAAACGAGTGGCGCTTTCGCGGCGACGGCACCACGCGCTTGGTCAAACCAACTCCCGCGCTTACCTGCACCACCCAGCGCGCGGCCATCCATGCCGCCACCCTGGGCCAGGGCCTGATCCTGTGCATGAGCTATGAGGCGCACCATGAACTGCAGAGCGGTCTGCTCGTACCGGTACTGGGCAGCTTCGCCAACCACAGCCTGCCTGTGCAGTTGATCTACCGCGATGGGCGCCGTGCCGAGGCCCGAGTACGCACCTTTATCGACTTTGCGACACCAAGGCTGCGCGCGCATCCCGCCCTGATCGGCTAGATCGGTGCGCCATCGCATTCTTTTGCAAAACGAAATTATGCATTGCCCTGCATGGTGATTCTGCACAACCGCAAGCAGGAGCAGGATAGCCCAACCAGCGCAAGCGCCGCTCACAGGCGTGGCGCTGCACTGACTTTTCCTGATCCGCTTCGGAGCCATCCCATGTCACAGCCAGCCATCAAGCTCTACCACCACCCGCTTTCGGGCCATGCCCATCGCGTCGAACTCATGCTTTCGTTGTTGCAACTGCCCATCGAGCGGGTGTTTGTCGACCTGGCCAACGGCGAGCACAAGCAAGCAGCCTTCCTGGCAATCAATGCCTTTGGCCAGGTACCGGTCATCGATGACAACGGCACCCTTCTGAGCGACTCCAATGCCATCCTCGTCTACCTGGCGAAAAAGTATGGCGATGGTGCATGGCTGAGTGATGAGCCACTTGCTGCGGCGCGTGTTCAGCGCTGGCTCTCGGTAGCGGCCGGCCAAGTAGCCTACGGTCCTGCAGCAGCGCGCCTAATTACCGTGTTTGCTGCCCCGTTGAACGCCGAAGAGGTGATTGCCCGCGCCCACACTCTGCTCAAGGTGATGGACAAAGAGCTTGCCACAACCGCATTTCTGGCCGGTGCTACAGCGACCATCGCTGATGTGGCCAACTATTCGTACATCGCCCACGCCCCGGAAGGCAACGTGTCGCTCGAGCCCTACGCCAATGTCCGTGCCTGGCTACAAAGGGTCGAGGCGCTGCCCGGTTTCGTGCCCATGCAGCGGACTGTCATAGGCCTGCAGACTCACTAAGTCGGCAACACGCTGCCGTCTTACCTGGCAGCTCTCTAGAGGAGCGCGTTTCATGGATCATCTTCCAAAGCACCGTCGCTCTCCCTGGCATGCCGGGGAGAAAGCGCTCCAGGAAATCTATAGCGTCTCCGAGCGCATGGAAGTGCTCGGGCAGAAAGTCATCCGCAACTACATGCCCGACCAGCATCGACAGTTTTACCAACAACTGCCCTTTATGATTGTCGGCGCGGTCGATACCCAGCAACGACCGTGGGCCACCCTGCTCGAGGGCACGGAAGGCTTCGTTACCTCTCCCGACCCACAGCAGTTGCTTGTGGCCGTACAGCCAGACGACCAGGACCCTGCAACTGCAGGCCTGCAACCGGGCCAAGCCGTCGGCTTGCTCGGTATCGAGTTGCACACGCGTCGGCGCAACCGCATCAACGGCGTAATCGAGCAGGTGACTGCGAACGGCTTGGCGATTACGGTCGAGCACGCTTATGGCAACTGCCCAAAGTACATACAAGCCAGGTCGTATCAACGGTCACGGGTGCAGGTTGCAAGCCCGGCAGAGCGCCAGGACTTCACCACCTTGAATGCCGAAACCCGCGAGCTTATTCGTAGCGCAGACACGTTCTTTATCGCCAGCTATTTTGACCATGACTCACACAGTCGCTCGGTTGACGTATCGCACCGCGGCGGCCGCACAGGTTTTGTCAAAGTTGAAGGCAACCGGCTGACCATTCCCGACTACGCCGGAAATCTGTTCTTCAATACACTGGGCAACCTGCAGGCCAACCCGGTCGCCGGGCTGCTGTTCATCGATTTCAGCAGTGGCGACATGCTGCAACTGACCGGTCGCACGGGGCTGATTCTGGAAAGCCCAGTGATTCAGGCATTCGAAGGCGCCGAGCGTTTGTGGACCTTCGACGTCGAGCAGGTGGTGCTGCGTCCGGCTGCCGTGTCACTGCGCTGGGCGTTCAGCGACTTCGCGCCAACCAGCCTGGTCACCGGCACCTGGGCTGAAGCAGACGCGCATCTGCAGCAGATCGAACAGCGGCGTCAATGGCATCAGTGGCAAGTGCTCAAGGTGCAACAAGAGAGCAAGGACATTCGCTCCTTCGTTCTCCGGCCACTGGACGACGCTACGATAACCTTCACTCCCGGACAACACCTCCCGGTGCGCATCCAGCCTAATCCTGATCAAGCAGCGTTGATCAGGACCTACAGCATCTCCAGCGCCCCTTGCGACGGGCACATCCGCATCAGCGTCAAGGCACAGGGGCCGGCTTCGCATCATCTGCACAACCATGTGCAAGTTGGTGATCGGGTCGATGTTCGCCCGCCGCTGGGCAGCTTCACCCTGGCCGAAGAGAGCGCACGACCTGTGGTGCTGATCGGCGCCGGCGTTGGCATCACGCCCCTGCTGTCGATGTTCAAGGCATTGGCCACGGAGAATATCCAGCACCAACGGCAACGCGATATCCATCTATTCCAAAGCGCCAGAACACTTGCAGACCTGCCATTTCAGGCAGAGCTCTGGCAATTGCAGCAACGCGACACCGAGCGACTGCACATCCACCGAGTACTGAGCAGCCCAAGTGCTGAAACCGTTTTGGGCCGCGACTACGACATCCCTGGCCGACTCGATTTTGCCCAGGTAAAAGCGCGACTGCCGTTGGATGACTATGATTTTTACCTGTGCGGCCCCAGCAGTTTCCTGCAGAACATGTACGACGGCCTGCGCGGGTTGAACATCAACGACGAGCGCATCCATGCTGAAGCATTCGGGCCCTCGACCTTGCAGCGCTCAGCATCCGAGCAACCTGCCCCGCCCCCACAACTGCCCGCGGCCAGTGCGCCTGTACCGGTTTACTTCTCTGCCTCCAAAACAGAGGTGCGATGGACACCAGGCGCCGGCAGCCTGCTGGAGCTGGCCGAAAGTCGCGGTTTGAACCCCGACTACAGTTGCCGTGGCGGTTCGTGTGGAACCTGCAAGACGCGCCTTGTCAGCGGCAACGTCCACTATCCGAATCCACCGGCACAACTGCCGGCAAACGATACCGTGCTGATTTGCTGCGCCATACCGGCGCAACCGCAAGAAGGCAGTGTCCAGCCCTTGGTCCTCGAGCTTTAGTGAATTCACCATGAGTACCCAGCGATGCTGCGCTACTGAACACTCGGCAATATCACTCGCCTTTATTCAACCAGGAGTCATCGCCATGTCCAGCACCGAGATTCGTCAACCCGTTCCACCCTTTACCCAGGAGTCAGCGATATTGAAAGTCCGCCTCGCCGAAGACGGTTGGAACAGTCGTGACCCCGCGAAAGTGGCCTTGGCCTATACACCGGATACGCAATGGCGCAACCGTGCGGAGTTCGCAAGCAGCCGCGCTGAAGCGCAGGCGTTTTTGCAACGCAAATGGAACAAGGAACTCGAGTACCGCCTGATCAAGGAATTGTGGGCGTTTACCGATAACCGCATCGCCGTGCGCTATGCCTACGAATGGCACGATGACTCCGGAAATTGGTTTCGCTCCTACGGCAACGAGAACTGGGAATTTGCCGAAAATGGCCTGATGGCCCATCGCTTCGCCTGCATCAATGACCTGCCCATCCAAGCGTCCGAGCGTAAATTCCGTTGGCCATTAGGCCGTCGCCCGGATGATCACCCAGGTCTTTCACAATTAGGTTTATAAGCTTGGCTTGACCTGCTGCGCGCCATTAGCTCAGGCAAGGGCTACGCTGGTGCGAAGGTTCTTCGTCTCCAGGTGAATGCCATGAGTGCCCCGTCGCTTTCTGAACTCGATGCCGCGCTGCCCGCGTTGGCCCGCAAGATCCGCGTGCTCGACGCGCTGGCGTGGCCGGAGGGTGTCGAGGAGGTTTTTCTTGCCCAGTGGCGCAGCGGCAAAGCGCAATTGCCCAAGGTCGAGTTGAGCCCGCGTGACCACAGTGCCGAAGTGGCGGCGTTGGACAGCTTTGTCGAGCACTGCGATCAAGCGCATCCGGCAGGCCGTTTTCTTGCTCGTACCGCGCACAGCTATGCCACTGCCGGGCGCATGTTGGGCGCCATTGGCACCCCCGCGTTCACCCAGTTCTCCTCAGCGCTGTACCGCCGCCCGGACTTCTACTACCCCAGGCAAAAGTTGAGCATGCTCGACGCCGCCCACTTCTTTCTGAAAACCACCGATGCCCTGCTCGGTGGCGATTACATTCCCCCAAGTCCCGCTGACATCCCCGCCAATGCGTTCGCAGCCTGGCTACAACCGGAACTGGACGGCTTTTTTGGCGCTGGCCAGGTTTCAATCAAGCTTGACCCCCACCTGGCAGCCAAGGCCATTGCCGGCACCAGCCGCATTCGCTTGCGTGCCAGCGCTTTGTTTACCGAACTGGACAAGCAGCAGCTGCTGCAGCACGAAGCCTTCGTGCATGTCGCTACCGCGCAAAATGGTGCGCGCCAATCCCGACTCAAGTGCCTGGGGCTGGGAGCACCACGCACTACCCAGACCCAAGAAGGCATCGCCACGCTGGCCGAGTTGCTGACCGGCAGCATGGACATCAACCGCTTGCGGCGTCTCGCCTTGCGCGTGCTCGCGGTGCAACAAGCCCTCGATGGCGCTGACTTCATCCAGGTGTTTGAAGGCTTCCTCAAGGCTGGGCAGTCGCAGGAAGAGTCCTTTCGCTCAACCCAGCGCATTTTTCGCGGTGCCAATCTGCGAGGGGGATCGGCGTTCACCAAGGATGCCGCTTACCTCACCGGATTGCTCGGGGTACACACCTTGCTGCGCGTAGCGATCCGCGATAACCGCCCTGAGCTGGTGGGCCACTTGTTCGCCGGGCGCCTGACCCTGGGCGACACCCTGCACCTGGCGCCGCTGTTCGAGTCGGGCTGGCTGGTGGGTCCTACCTACATTCCGGCCTGGGCCAGCGACTTGCGCCGGCTCGCCGCTAACCTGGCATTTTCCGCGTTCATCGCCCGGGTCAAACTAGATGTGCTCGACCTGCAATTGTTCATGGCCTTTGAGGATGAGCAGGAGGTCGATAGCCGATCCCTTTGACGCCGCCGACGTAGCAGCGTCGAAGGTTGCAGTGGCAAACTTTGGAGAGTTCATTGCACCTCGCTCCATCATTCATCAGACTAGGCACTGGGTCGTCAACCACCGCAACGACAGCGCCTTGCCGGACTGTTTGATGTTCACAGCCAAGCGAGTGACCCACTCCCTGACAGACCCTCCGCCTCAAGGCCGTTGATCACCTCTTCGCATCGTTGCGCGACCCGTTGGGTTTTCAGGCGTTTGATTGAAAGCGCCAAACTCTCGAGCCGTGAACCACTCAAAGCAATCGTTAGATGACAGAATCCCACTATTTGACCCCCTCAGGAGGCCCTCATGCTTCGTGTGTTTGAACGAAGACTCGACCCCTTTCCACCCGATGAGCTACCACCTCCACCGGTTGGTCTGGCGCGGTTCCTGTGGGCCTGCACCCGAGGTGCGCGCGGCTATATTCTCGCGCTTGCGCTGCTCAGTGCCAGTGTGTCGATTTACGAAGCCTGGTTGTTTTCCTTTCTCGGCCAGGTCGTCGACCTGCTCTCCACCTGGCAGGCAGGCGGTAACACTCAGGGTCAGGAAAGCCGCGTGCTGTGGGGTATCGCCATCGTGTTAGTGACCAGCGTCGGGCTGGTGGCGCTACGCACCATGGTTCAGCACCAGGTCTTGGCGATCAACTTGCCATTGCGGCTGCGCTGGGACTTCCACCGCCTGATGCTGCGCCAAAGCCTGTCATTTTTTTCCGATGAGTTTTCCGGCCGGGTCACCACCAAGGTGATGCAGACTGCTTTGGCCGTGCGCGAAGTGCTGTTCACCCTGATCGAAATCGCGCCCGGAATTGGTGTGTATTTCATTGCGATCATCGCCCTGGCCGGCGGTTTCGCCCTGAAGTTGATGCTGCCGTTCGTTATCTGGGTCGCACTGTTCGGTCTGGCCATGCTGTACTTTGTGCCGCGCCTGGGCCAGGTCGGACAGGAACAGGCCCACGCGCGCTCATCGATGACCGGGCGAATCTCCGACGCCTACACCAACATCACCACTGTGAAACTGTTCTCGCACTCCAAACGTGAAGCGCATTTCGCACGCGCGGCCATGGAGGATTTCAAACAGACCGGCTTTCGCCAAATGCGCTTGGTCAGTCAATTCGAGATCGTCAATCAGGCACTGGTGGTCGCCCTGATCCTTGGCGCAGGCGGTTACGCCTTGTGGCTGTGGCATCAAGGCGAAGTCGGTACGGGGGCCGTGGCGGCTATCACAGCGATGGCCCTGCGCATCAACGGCATGTCGCACTGGATCATGTGGCAAATGACCTCGCTGTTCGAAAGCATCGGTACTGTCCAGGATGGCATGCAGACCCTGACCCGCGGGCCCAAAGTGCAGGATGCGCCAAACGCCAGTGAGTTGGTGCCTGCCGGCGGCGCAGTGACCTTCGATAACGTGAGCTTCAACTACAACGGTGAGCGACAGGTGCTCGATGGCCTGAGTCTGAAAATCCGTGCCGGGGAAAAAATCGGCCTGGTCGGGCGCTCTGGTGCGGGCAAGTCCACGCTGATCAACCTGCTGCTGCGCTTCTATGACGTCGACAGTGGCGAGATTCGCATTGACGGGCAAAACATCGCTCACGTGACCCAGGACAGCCTGCGCAGCGCCATCGGCATGGTCACCCAGGACACCTCCCTGCTGCACCGCTCGATTCGCGACAACATCGCCTACGGTCGCCCGGAGGCGACTGACGCAGAAATCCGCCGCGCTGCGGCCAACGCCCAGGCCGACGTTTTTATCAGCCAACTGAGCGACCGCCAGGGCCACAGCGGTTATGACACCCTGGTCGGTGAGCGCGGCATCAAGCTGTCCGGTGGCCAGCGCCAACGCATCGCCATCGCCCGGGTAATGCTCAAGAACGCCCCGATCCTGCTGCTGGACGAAGCCACCAGCGCCCTGGACTCTGAGGTGGAAGTGGCTATCCAGGAAAGCCTGGATGAAATGATGCAAGGCAAGACCGTCATCGCCATCGCCCATCGGCTGTCGACAATCGCGGCAATGGATCGACTGATCGTCATGGATGAGGGGCGCATCATCGAACAAGGCACCCACGCTGAACTGCTGGCGAAGAACGGCACCTACGCGCGGCTGTGGCAGCATCAGAGTGGTGGATTCCTGGGTGAAGACCAAGGATTGGCTGAAGCGCTGGAGTAGCAGTCAGCGGAATGGTCTGGTGCACTGAGTTGCCGACGGCGGCACACGCCCTGGGCGCCTCAGCCGCCAGACTGTGCAGAACACCCGCCAGCGGTGGGCTGTATCTTGCACTTTGCATGACGTGAATTCTTGCAATTGCGGTAACGCATTGAATTCACACACTTTGCCATTTACCCCTGCTTGGCATAAGGCATGCACCCGTTGTGGTGGACATTGATGTTCACGACGGGAGTTCTAAAACAATGATGACAACAACCGAAGCCCAACTGGCTGTCAGCGCGCAAGTGCAGAACCAGTCTGGCGTGTCATGGGCGGCAATTTTTGCAGGTGCGGCAGGCGCTGCGGCATTGTCGCTGATCCTGGTAATGCTCGGTTTTGGACTGGGCTTTTCAGCAGTTTCTCCGTGGGCCGGCGACGGTATGAGCGCCAAGAGCCTCGGCATCTCCACGATTGTCTGGCTTGCGCTGACGCAGATTATCGCTTCTGGCCTCGGGGGCTACCTGGCCGGTCGTCTGCGGGTCAAATGGGCACGGGTGCATGGCGATGAGGTGTACTTTCGCGATACCGCCCACGGCTTTCTGGCATGGGCGGTCGCCACGCTGGTGACGGCCACGCTGGTGGTCGGCTCGGTCAGCAGCATCGTCGGGGGTGGGGTACAAGCTGGGGCACACGTTGCAGCGGGGGCCGCAAGCGGCGTGACCTCGGCAGCGTCCACAGCGGCGGGCAGCAAAGACAGCGACGCCTATGGCTATTTTGTCGACACCCTGTTTCGCGGTGATAGCACGGTCATGGTCAATGAGGATGCCGCCAATGCCGCGGTGACCCGGATCATGGCGCGTTCGCTGAGCGACGGCGGGCAACTGAGCGCAGAAGACAGAGCCTATCTGGCGCAACTGGTCAGCCAGCGCACCAACCTTACCCAGGCCCAGGCCGAAAAACGTGTCGACGATGTGTTCGCCAAGGCGCGCCAGGCGTTGGATGAAGCCAAGACCGCTGCCCGTGAAGCCGCCGACGCAGCCAGCAAAGTAGCCGCGATGACTTCCCTGTGGATGTTCATTGCATTGTTGTGCGGCGCGTTTTTCGCAAGCTTTGCCGCAACCTACGGGGGCCGCCGTCGCGACGCCGTGATTCTGGTCGACGACTCTGTCGGCACTCGAGCTCAATAACCGAGGAGAACTACCATGCGTTCGATACTGCTATTCATGCTCGGCGTGCCTATTCCCGTGATCATCCTGATTGCATTGTTCATGCATTGAAGGCTGGAGAAAGGCGTTTGCGCACACCACGCCCGCAGTTGCTCGAATGAGCCCACTGCAATGAACAAGCCCCGCCAGTGCGCACTGCTTGGGTAACCAGCATCATGCGCACTAGCGGGGCTTGTACCTGCCTCAGGAGGCGGCGTTCAGCGCGGCCTGAGCCTTGGCAGCGGAGCGTGCACGCACCCAGCTGAAGACGATGGCGAGGATCAGGGCAAAGCCGACGTAGCCCAGCAGCGGGTAGACAGTACCAACCAGCTTACTGAAACCGCCCAGGCTCAAGCCCAGACCTACGCACACGGTCACTGCGCTGACCACTTTGAAGCGGCGCGAATCCGGTTTGGCGAAGCGCGCGCTGAAGGCGAAGAACATGCCCACTGCGGTGCTATAGATCATGCACACCAGCGCGATGGACATGACCACCGAGAGGATGGGCGAGATGCGCGCCGACAGCGCCAGCGACGGCATTTCGATACCCTGCAACTGGTTGATGTTGGCGAACAGGCCAATGTTCAGCAGCAGAATCAGCGCACCCAGGCCAAGACCACCGAGCACGCCACCGATTGCGGCAGCCTTGGGCTGCTTGGTCATACCGCCGATAACGGCAAGCATCGGGAAACCCACGGCGATGTTGAACGAGGCATAGAGCAAGGCGCCGACGAACCAGTTACCCGTGACGGTGTCATTGTTCTCGCGGGCAACTGCGTCGAGGGTTTCGACGGAGGCGTTGTAGTTGAAGATTGAGTAGGTGGTGATGATCAGAACCATGGCTAGCAGGAACGGCATCACCGCGCTGATCAGGTTGATAATGCGTGTAACGTGCAGGCACAAAGTGGCAACCACCAGCACAGTCATCAGAACGCCACCGAAGAGCGGCGGCAAGTTGTATTCCTGGGTAAAGATCGAACCGCTGCCGGCCAGCATCACCACGCCGACGCCGTACAGGAAGAACGACAACACCACGTCGACCACCAGGCCGATACGCGTACCGAACAACTTGTAAAGAACTTCCTTGTGCGAGTTCGCTTGCATCTGCGAGCTCATCCGGGCGATCTGCATGCCGAGGAAGGCAAACAGTACACCGCTCACCAGAGTGCCGACGATGCCTATCAGCCCATAACCGGTGAAGAACTGCAGGACCTCCTGCCCAGAGGCGAAACCACCCCCAATCACCACAGACATGTAAGCAAGCGCAATCTGGATAGATTGTTTATTCATTACACTATTTCTCGTTCTTAGACTTATTAGTAGCATGGAAAAAAGAGGTGACTCCTGTCCCCTGATTCCCGCATAGCGACTATCTGTATGGCTGTACCACAAGCACCCTGGCTCGTTGAAATGTGCAGCCACGCTGACGCCGAGCGCAGTATAGGAAGTGTTAGGTAGTTGTTTTTACTGAATAAATTGCCATACGCGGCGAAAAGCGCCGTGAAATTCGTTTTGCCGCTACAAGTCTCGTGAAAACGCCAACCCTCGGGCGAGCCACCTACCACCGTCCGGGACGGGGACTACCCTACTCACGTACTTGCCGGCTTAAAATCAGCCCCTTTGCCATTGCGACTGCGGAACACATTTATGGCTTCATCGAAACGACAGCATCACGCCATGGAGCGAGAACTGGCCCGTGCGCTGACCTGCGCCTGCGAGTCGGCCAAGGGCCAGATTCTCGGCTTTGAGTGGCTGACTCATCGCGTCAATTACGACAGCTTCCCTGACAGCCTGATTGTCACCTGGGTATTCGATAGCGAAAGCCACTTGACCGCTGCCCTCTGCAGCCACGACCAAGCCTGGATGCATGACCTTACCCAAGCAGCATTCGAGGACATTGGCATCAGCGTCGCCGACATCACCCGGCATCTTGAGTTTGATTGCGAAGAACGTTGCGCAATTTCGCATCAGGGCAATTGGGCGCTGCGCCTGGGTTCACGGCAACGATCAGGTGGCAAGCATGGCAAAGGACATTGAAAACCCATGCGTTTCGCTGTGCCAGTTGAACAGCGAAATGTGCGTGAGCTGCGGGCGAACAAAGGAAGAAATTCGTAAATGGCGCAGTATGAAACGGCCGGAGAAAATGACCACCGTGCGCAACGCCAGCGCGCGCATGAAAAGCCTCAACAAGAAGAAAAACTAGCCAGTCTGGGAGTGCCAGCCCTGTTGCCTCCAAGCTAGACGAATACCGTCAACCAGGCCGATACCAGTAACATCAGGGCCAGCGCGTGGTTCATGCGCTTGAACGCCCGTGGCGAACTCAGTGCCCGGGCGCTGCCCACGCCGAGCAAGGCCCACAGGGTCATGCACGGCAGCGAGACCAACAGAAACAGCAGTGCCAACAGGACAACCTGCATCGCTCTGTCACCGCCGCTGACGAACACGCTGACGACCGCAATCGCCATCATCCAGACCTTGGGATTGACCACTTGCAGCAGCGCGATACTCACCATCCCGACGCCTTCGTCCTCGAAGTCTGCTTGCTCCAGCGAAGGCGCCGGACTTTGAAAAATCTGCCAGGCAAGCCAGGTCAACCAAAGCACGCCGGCCCAGGCCATCGCCTGTTGCACGCGCGGAAACTTCAACAAGGTTTCTCCCACCCCAAGCCCCACGGCAAAGACAATCGAGGCCGCAGCCACGCATGCAGCAACTATGATCGGCCACGTGGCGCCCATACCCCGCCGCGCGCTGTGACTGAACACGAGGATGTTGGTCGGCCCCGGGGTTATCGAAGCAACGAAGGCAAACAACAGAAAAGGCAACAGTGAAGGCATCGATCGGACTCCTGCGAAGAGGCGATCATGGTCACGCAGCAGTGTGATTCAGTCTGGAAGATTTGAGCAACGCTTGCGGTAGTCCGCTGGCGTCAGCCGGTAGGCGCGGCGGAACCAGCGCCCCATATGGCTTTGATCGGCGAAGCCGACAGCACCGGCGACCTGTACGGGTGACACACCGCGCGCCAGCAATTGCCGCGCTTTGGCCAGGCGTAGTTGGATCAGATAAGCATGCGGCGCAAGGCCAAAAGCAGCCTTGAAGGCCCGGGTCAAACGAAAGCGGTCGACGCCACAGGCCCGCGCCAGATCATCCAGGCCAATGTCTTCGCAGCCGTGGGCATGCAAAAAATCACGGGCTATTTGTGCCGACAAGGGCAGGCGCGGATCCGGATTCAGACGCTTGCGCCAGTCCATGTGGCGGGTCAGCCCACCGAGCAAATCATCGACCGCGCTTTGCCGCACAATGCGCAGGTCGCTGTCGTGGAATGCCCGAAATGCATGTGATATGACCGTAGCCAATCCTCGATCCTGGCTCAGGGTTTGGGTAAAACCCAACTGGCAATTGTGCGGTGCGTGCTCGAACAACGTCAGCAACTCACGCTCCAGCCACTGCGGATCGAGGTAGAGCATGGAGTAAGTGAAGCCTTCCTCGGTCGGCGCATGGCCATCGTGGAGTTCCCCCGGCTCCAGCATGAACACCTTGCCGGGCGTACTGACATGACGAACGCGCCGACAATTGAACTGCTGCACACCTTGCTCGGTAACCCCGACAAGAAAACTGTCGTGCCAGTGCGGGTCGTAGGCATGCCCTTGAAAATGCGCACGAATCGATTCAATCCCGGTTTCGGCATCCTGGGATAGATCGATCCAGTTGCATGTGTCCATTCAGGGTTCCAGTAGCACTGTTCATCAATGTCTGCGTGAACGTACACGCTACCTTGCTTTGGCGCAGGCCGTTTAGAACATTTGTGCAGATTGGCGTCTTGGCAGCGCCGTGCTGTTCTCGACTGAACGTACTGTGGATTCGAAAGCTGAACCAGTAAGATCCAGATGATCTGGTGAAATTTTTAACTCTATTACAAGAACAAGAGAGACCCAAATGACCTTGGAACACAGTGTCGCCACCCTTAATCAACTGCTGTCGCAACGTTCAAGTTGCCGCGCCTTCACGGCCGAGCCAGTTCCCCAGGCTACGCTCGAAAGCATCCTGACCATGGCACAGCGCTCGGCCTCCTGGTGCAACTCTCAGCCCTGGCAAATTCACCTTACTCAAGGTGATGCGACCGAACAGTTCCGCGACATCATGCAAGCGCCCGCGCATGAAGACGAACCCGGCCCCGACTTTCCATGGCCGAGCGCGTATCGTGGGGTTTATCAGGACCGCCGCCGCGAGTGCGGCCTGGCACTCTATGACAGCCTGGGTATCGAGCGTGGCGACCGAGTAGCCTCGGCGCGTCAGACCCGGGAGAACTTTCGATTCTTTGGCGCCCCGCATGTGGCGATGATCACCAGCGACCAGGCGCTGGGCGTCTACGGCGCGGTAGATTGTGGTGGATACATCGCCAACCTCTTGCTTGCCGCTGCAAGCCACGGTGTCGCTGCCATTGCGCAAGCGGCGCTAGCAGCCCATCCCCAACGTGTTCGTGACTACTTTGGCCTGGCGCCAGACCGGCTGGTTGTCTGTGGTATCTCGCTGGGTTTTGCCGAGCCCGGCCATCCAGCCAACAACTTTCGCACCACCAGAGCCAATATCACCACCGCGGTGCAATGGAAGGGAGATAGCTGACCAACGCACAGCCATGGGATTTACACCCCATGGCTGGCAACAGTAACCGCTCGGAAGGTTAACGCGATGCCCAGGCGTTGAAGCGCTGTTCCAGGTGTTCACCGTGGTCTGCCCAGAACAGAGCGTCTACAGCCACTTGTTGCGCAAGGTTCTCGGGGGCAGTGGGCAGCTCTGCAATGCGCGCCTTGTCGAGTAGATCCATGGCCTGCAAGTTGGCGGCGCCATAATCGATATGCTCGGCAAAGCTCTTCTGTTGCTGCGGTTCGAGCGAGAAGGCAATGAACTCGCGGGTTTTTTCCTGACGCGAAGCGCCCCGTGGAATCGCCCAGGAGTCGAATTCGTAGAGCCCACCCGACCAGACGATTTTCAGGTCATAGGTTTTGCGCTGCTCGGCCGAAAGACGACCGTTATACACCGAGCTCATCACCACATCCCCTGCCGCCAGGTATTGAGGTGGCTGCGCGCCGGCCTCCCACCACTGAATGTGCGGCTTGATCTGGTCGAGTTTGGCAAAGGCGCGATCCTGCCCCGCCTCGGTCGCCAGCAGTGAGTAAACCTCCCCAGGTTCAACACCGTCGGCGATCAGCGCGAACTCCAGGGTCGACTTGGCCAGCTTGCGCAGGCCACGCTTACCCGGGAATCGCTCGACATCCCAGAAATCTTTCCAACCGGTGGGCGCTTCCTTCAGCTTGCTGGCGTTGTAGGCCAGCACTGTCGAATACACCAGAAAGCCAATGCCGCACGGCTGGATGGCACCGGGAACGAAGTTTTTACTGTCCAGGCCGATCTGCGCAGGGTCGAGGGTCTCGAACATGCCTTCGTCACAACCACGGGCCAGTTCGGCGGACTCGACCTCCACGGCGTCCCAAGAGACGCTGCGGGTGTCGACCATGGCTTTGACCTTGGCCATTTCACCGTTGTATTCACCGGAAATAATCTTGCTGCCGCTGGCTTGCTGCCAGGGTTTGTAAAAAGCCTTTACTTGCGCCTCTTTATTGGCGCCGCCGAAGGAGACGACGGTGAGATCGGCGGCAAGGCCGTGACTGGCAGTAACTATCCCCGTTGCCAGCACTGCGAATTTCAGAGTCTTGATCATTATTGTTATCTCCTACTGTTCAAGGGTGATTGCAAATCACTCAAGACACCGGGATAAATCAGCCTTCCCAGGCGAGAGACATCCGGGTCTCGATGCGTTCGTGGGAGATAGGCCATACGACCCACTCGGCAACGAACAATGGTGTTCCTGGCTCCATTTTTCTCGCCGAGTAAGGTGGCACGTATGTAACGGTGGTTAGACTCTACTTTTCTGATTTTCAGATTGGTGCTGACTAAACATATGCAGCAGCAACTGCGTGTGAGATCAAGCTTGTCTGCGCAGGGTGAGAATCGCAGCCCCAAAGAAGATGAACGTCGAACCGACCACCCTGCTCACCCACAGCGAAAAGCGCGGCCGCGTCAGTACGCCCTTGGCTCGTGAAGCAAGCGCTGCATAGAGGCTCAAGGAGGTCAGCGACAAGCCCATGAAAATCGAGGTCAGCAACAGAAACTGCGGCAGCAGTGCTGCACTCTGGTCGAGAAACTGCGGGAACAGCGCGGAGAAAAACATCGTGGCCTTGGGATTGGTCGCGGCGGTCAGGAAGGCTGATTTGAATAGTTTCTGACGCGAAGGCCGGCCTGTTTTCTGGTGTTGCGCAACATCGCTGGCAAGCATGGAGGTTTTCTTGAACAGCTGCTTGGCACCCAGGTAAAAGAGATAACCGGCGCCAGCGATCTTGACGACGTTGAACATCCATTCAGAACTGGCAAGCAAGGCACCCAGGCCGAGCATCGCCGCCGCCGACAAGCAGAACAAACCACAGGCATTGCCCAAGGATGACCACACCGCAGCACGCTGACCATAGGCGACGCTGTTGTTGATCGCCATCAGTGTGGCAGGACCGGGGCTGGCAATGGCAATGGCAGCAACCAGGACATACGCGAGAATCGAGTGAGCATCCATTTTTCGAACTCGAAGTAGATAGGAAGCCATGCATCTTACAGAGCTGGTCGAGCGTATTCATCTGCTCATGGGGCAAATACCGAGATGGCTGAGAGAGACACGCTATCAACCCACAAGACTGCCACTATTAGCCCTCGCAGTTGGCCACGTCTAGCCTATATTTATCGCTGCACCGATCCGGCTGGATGGCGTTTGGGAAAGCGGCAACACAGCGGCTACCGCCGCGTTTCCCGCAGTGGTCCACCTGTCGATAACGAGATTGCCGCTACGCTTAACCGTCCGTGATGGCCATCACCGATTCGTTGTCTGAACCGCTGGCCTTGAACCTATGCCATTGATTTCACTCATCTCTACTCGGTTGGCACAACGGGTCAGATTGTGGGGTGAGTCCATCCAGAGGTGAAACAGTCATGTCAAACGAGTCAAAATGCCCGTTCAATCATGCCGCTGGCGGCGGCACCACCAACCGCGATTGGTGGCCCGACCAGTTGAACCTGAGAATACTCCACCAACATTCGTGCCTGTCCGATCCGATGGACGAGGACTTCGACTACGCCAAGGCTTTCAAGAGCCTGGACTTTGCCGCGGTGAAACGTGACCTGACGGCACTGATGACCGACTCCCAGGATTGGTGGCCGGCCGACTTCGGTCATTACGGCCCGCTGTTCGTACGTATGGCCTGGCACAGCGCCGGCACTTATCGCACCAGTGACGGCCGTGGTGGCGCGGGGTCCGGTCAACAGCGCTTCGCCCCCCTCAATAGTTGGCCCGACAACGTCAGCCTCGACAAAGCCCGGCGTCTGCTGTGGCCGATCAAGCAGAAATACGGGAAGAACATTTCCTGGGCCGACCTGATTGTGCTCACCGGCAACGTCGCACTGGAATCAATGGGCTTTAAAACTTTCGGTTTCTCCGGCGGCCGTGCCGATGTCTGGGAACCTGATGAGGATGTCTACTGGGGCTCGGAAACCGTCTGGCTGGGCGGTGATACCCGCTATGGCAAGGCACAGCCACCGGGCGACGTACCGCTAGTCGCAGAACCCTCCAAGCATGGTCAGGAAGAAAGCCGTACCGACCCACCTGGGCGCAACCTGGAAAATCCATTGGCCGCCGTGCAGATGGGCCTGATTTACGTGAATCCGGAGGGCCCGGAAGGCAACCCCGACCCGATCGCTTCGGCCAAGGACATTCGCGAAACCTTTGGCCGCATGGCCATGAATGACGAAGAAACCGTGGCGCTGATCGCCGGTGGCCACGCCTTCGGCAAAACCCATGGCGCCGGCCCCGCCGATCATGTCGGCGCAGAACCTGAGGCCGCTGGCCTTGAGCAACAAGGCCTCGGCTGGCATAACACCTTCGGCACCGGCAAAGGCCCGGACACTATCACCAGCGGCCTGGAAGTAACCTGGACCTCCACCCCGACCCGCTGGAGCAACGAGTACCTGGAGAACCTGTTCAACTTCGAGTGGGAGCTGACCAAAAGCCCGGCCGGCGCCCACCAATGGAAGCCGAAGGGCGGCGCGGGCGCCGATAAAATCCCGCACGCCTTCGATCCGGCGAAGCGCCAGGAGCCGCGAATGCTGACTTCGGACCTGGCCTTGCGCCTTGATCCGATCTACGAGCCAATTTCTCGACGCTTCAAGGAAAACCCCGAACAGTTGGCCGACGCCTTCGCGCGTGCCTGGTACAAGCTCATCCACCGTGACATGGGCCCGCTATCGCGCTACCTCGGCCCGGAAATGCCAAGTGAGGAATTGCTTTGGCAAGACCCGATTCCGGCGCTCGACCATGCGCTAGTCAACGATGCGGATGTATCCGCGCTCAAAGCCAAGGTGCTGGCCTCGGGGTTGTCGGTATCGCAACTGGTCTCTACCGCCTGGGCAGCCGCTTCGAGCTTTCGCGGATCGGACAAACGCGGAGGTGCCAACGGTGGTCGGCTGCGCTTGGCGCCGCAGAAGGATTGGGAAGCCAACCAGCCTGCGCAACTGACCGAGGTACTGGGCAAGCTGCAAAGCATTCAGAACGACTTCAATGCCCAAGGGGGCGGCAAGAAAATCTCCCTGGCTGACTTGATTGTGCTGGGTGGTGCCGTCGGCGTAGAGCAGGCGGCGAAGAATGCCGGTCACAACGTAAACGTGCCCTTCTCTCCTGGACGGGCTGACGCCTCGCAAGAACAGACCGATGTCGAGTCCTTCAGCCTGCTGGAGCCTGTAGCCGATGGCTTTCGCAACTTTGCCAAAGCCGGACTCAAGATCAAACCCGAGAAGCTACTGGTGGATAAGGCCCAGTTGCTGACCTTGAGCGCACCGGAAATGACCGTTCTTGTCGGTGGCCTGCGGGTGCTGGGCAACAATGTCGGACAAGGCACCCAGGGGGTGTTCACTCAGCGGCCGGGTCAGTTGACCAATGACTTCTTCCACAACCTGCTGGACATGAGCGTGGAATGGAAGCCGACCTCCAGTGCCAACGACAGCTATGAAGCCCGCGACCGCAAGAGCGGCGAGCTGAAATGGACGGCCAGCCGCGTCGACCTGGTGTTTGGCTCTAATGCCCAGCTACGGGCATTGGCTGAGGTGTACGGCAGCGACGATGGCAAGGACAAGTTCGTCCACGACTTCGTCGCCGCCTGGACCAAGGTGATGAATCTGGACCGTTTTGACCTGGCGTAAAAGGACCGCTGTGTTCTGCTGGTGAAATGTAAAAGCGCCCCGAGTTGCAAGGCCGACTCGGGGTGTTTTTGTCTGATCCGTATTTTTACACCACATCTGCATCTGTAATGAAAATCCCGACACTCCGACAATAAAGCCCCTACAGGGCACCTTTCGCTGCGTGCCTGAGCAGGCAGTTGCATCGTCTGCAACGCCTGTTGCCTCTTTCCTGTTCAATTCGGAGTTCATATGGGCAAGCTTGCACTTTTCGTGGTTGGCTTTCTGGTGCTGGCCATTGGTATCGGGGCGTTAGGGACGATTTCGCCGCTGTAACAAATTCAGCACCACGCAAGGAGCTGTCATCTTTGCGTCATCAATCGAGTGGAAGATCGTCGCCAACGCGTTAGAGCGTTGCCCGATGAACCTGCAAGGACCACTCGATGAAAGGCGATACCTCCCTGTTTGCGGCCATTGACCTGGGGTCAAATGCGTTTCGCATGATGATCGGCCAACCGGTCAAACGGAACCGCCAATGGCAGATCGAGGAAGTTAAATCCTTGCGTGAGCCAGTTCGTCTGGCAGAGGGCCTGCACGGAGGCACCCTCGACGAACTGGCACTGGATCGAGGCTGGCAAGCGCTGGCACGCTTTGGCAAAAAACTGCGTGGTTTCGAGCCAGGGCGAGTACGTGCCGTCGCCACCAGCGCCGTGCGCGAAGCTGCCAACGCCAAGCTGTTCTTGAGTGATGCCCAGCGTCACCTGGGCTTTCCAATCGACGTCATCTCCGGCGAGGAAGAAGCACAGCTGGTGTACGCCGGCGTCAGTCATCGGATCCCCGATGCGGCCACCATGCGTTTGGTGGTCGACATCGGCGGCGGCTCCACAGAGCTGATTCTGGGCCAAGGCGACAAGGCGCTGCTGACCGAAAGTCTGACCATTGGCAGTGGGATCTGGAGCACGCGCTTCTTCCCTGACGGCAAGGTTACCGCGCAATCCCTGCTCGACGCCGAGCGCACCGCCACGCTGCAATTTGAAAAAGTCGCGCGCCGCTATCGCTACCTGGGCTGGCAACAGGCAATCGGGTCGTCAGGCACTGCACGCATGTTGGCTAAAGTGCTCAGGGCCAATGCCTTGAACGACTGTGGTGAAGGCGGAATCACTTACCGCGGTTTGTTGCGCCTGTCAGTGCTGCTGCTCGAACAGGGCAACGTCAACACTGCTCGGCTGGGTGGCCTGCAACCTCATCGCCAGAGCGCTCTGCCCGGAGGCCTGGCAATCATGATGGCTGCATTCAAAGCCTTCGGAATCACCGAGATGATGCCTTCCGAGCCCGGTTTGAGGTTCGGCGTGCTGCATGGTTTGATGAACAAAGGCTGATCGTCACCTCGACAGGCAACGTGACTAATAGCCCGTCATTTCCAGATAACCCCTGCCGCTCGAACTGCCGCTGAAGCGCACCGGCCCCTCCCAGTACGCAAAGCTGTTGCCCATCCAGGCGTTGTCTTGCAACGCTTCGACCTGCACATCCACGCCGTGCACGGGCACCTGCACGCGCCACCGGGTGGGCACTGAGGCGCCGTGCTGCTGACGTGTCCAGGTCAACTCCGTTAGCTGTATCTGCTCACCTTGCAAAGCCTGTGGCTCGCCCTGAGGGCTGATCCAAGTGCCCGCCCGATAGGGTTGGCCGTCTTTTTCGCGCACACGAAACAGCATCAGCTTGGCGCCGCTGTCCAGATGCAAGGAAAACCAGTCCCAGCCCGTTTGCCCGGCGGCCAATGGCTGGCTGCTCCATTCGCGATCAAGCCAGGCATTGCCGGTAACCGCGAAGCGTTGGCCGTCGCGTTCGACCTCACCGCTGACCCGGTAGAACGGCTGACTGTAATAGTAGGAAGCCTGCCCCTTGCCGGATTTTTCACTGTAGCCCTGGTCACCATGAAGGACCGGCGCAAGACTGCTGGTAAGGTTCAAGCGATAGCCAAAACCCTCGCCACTGGCAGTCATCTGCAACTGATCAATGCTGCCCGAGCCCTGCAACGACCAATCATTGATCCAGGCCCTGAATGGCTGGGCCACGACGCCGGCCTGGCCGATACCGCCGCGCGCCAGCGTTTCGCTGGACTGATGACCGCCCGGGCCGGTCAGGGCCGCATGCCCCATCCATAGATTCGGACTGTTCCAGCCAAGGGTTTCCGGGCCATTGCGCAGGGCTGAACGGAACAGCGTCCATTGCACGCCCCAGTCTCGGCCTTGACTGTCCTTGAGGTTGGCAGTGACATACCACCACTCGATCCGAAAGCCCTCATGGGCGCCGTGGTCCCGCGGAAATACCAGCGGATGATCGCGCGTCACCTGCGCGAATTCAGCCGCGTCCAGCCCCAGCCCGGCATAGCTTTTGGGCCCGGGCGCAGGCTGATCACAGCCCGCCAGCAGCAGTAGCAGCGCCCACACCCAGACTTCAGGTTTCATCGCCAAACTTCCTCAACAACTCGCTCGGCTGGCGCCGCGCCAATTCCCACAATGGCCAGGCACTGGCCAGCAGACTGGTCAATAGGCCCAAAAGCCCCAACTGCAACAGCTGCCCGGGAAACAGATGCAGCGGCAAACGCCAACCAAACGCCTGCACGTTCACTTCCGCCACCAGGCACCAAGTGAGCAGCAACCCCAACGGCATTGCCAGCAGCACAGTCAGGCTACTGAGCATCAAGGTCTGCCCGAGCGACAGCCACACCAACTGGCTACGCGCTACCCCCAGCGCCCAGAGCGGCGCCAGTTGGCCCAGGCGGCTCTGGTTCAGCGTCAACAAACTGATGAACAACGCGATGCCCGCGACACCCAGGGTCAGGCTGTTGAGTGCCGTAGTCGCGGCGAAGGTGCGACTGAAAACATCAGTCGACCAGCCCTTCAACGTCGCTTGCTCGACTACGCGGCTATCGTCCAAGGCAAAGCGCTGCTGCAGTTGCGCTTTGAGTGCTATCACCGACGCAGATGCGACACTCAGGCTCAAGCCACTGAGTCGCGCCTCGGGCCAATGCCTTCGCAGCCACTGGGCATTGACCAGCATATGCCCCTTGGGATTGCCGTAGTCCGCATACACCGCCACTACACGCATCACTGGCCCTGGCTCGCCAGGCAACTGCAGGCTATCGCCCAGTTTTACACCCAGGCGTCGCGCCAATTGCTCGCTGAGCATGACCCCACCACCGCTCGCCAATTGCTCCCAGGCTTGTGCGCTGCGCTCCAGCAACGGCCAGCGCATTCGATAGGCATCGTGGGCGAGGATGCCTTGCACCTGCACCGGCCAACCCTGCAAGCGCAGCTCAATGCGCCAGCTTGGCAGTACATCGGTGACTGCTGGCTGTTGCACCAGCCAGGTATTGATCAGCAGGCCTTGTGCGGTATCACGCGGAGTTACGTAGAGATCCGCTGATAAACGCTGGTCAAGCCAGCCGGTAAATGTTTTGCGAAAGCCTTCGGTCATGCTGCCTACCCCGACACTGGCGGCCAACGCCAGCAGCAAGGCCATCAGCGCCAGACTCAATGCAGGTAACTGCTGGCGGCTGTCGGCTATGAACCACTGTGACAACGGCCCGGTGCTGCCTATACGCGCCAACCCGGTCAACAGGCTATCGAGCAAAGCTGGCAACAGCAGTGCTGCTGCCAGCAACAGGGCCGCGAGAAGAACCAGAGCACTGGCCAGGCTGCTTCCCCACTGCCAACAGCCCAGCGCGACCAACAGCAGCAATCCTGCAGCCAGCGCTTGGCGGCGCAACCAGGGGCCTTGGGCCATGCGCCACGCCTGCGGCTGGGCCAGGGCCAGCAATGGCAAACGGGCTGCACGCAGCACACTGCTCGCCCCGGCCAGCACAGCACCGAACACACTCACCAACACCCCGCCCAGCCACCACCAGGCCGGCAGGCTCAGTTGGCCGGCGACTTGCGCACCATACAAACCACCCAAGCTGGCAGCGACATCGGGCAGCAACAAACCCGCCAGCAGATACCCACTGGCGACTCCGGCCAAACCACCCAACACTGCAAAAACACCCAACTCCAAGGCAAGGCTGAACAACAGGGTTTTCAAACTGACGCCGCACGAACGCAGGTTGCGAATCAGGCCTCGGCGCTGTTCAAGTGCCAGGCCAATGGCGGCATGCGCTATGAACAGACCGACGACAAAGGCCAGCAGACCGAGCGCAGTGAGATTGAGGTGAAAACTATCGGTAAGGCGTTGCAGGTCACCATCGTCGCTGGCCTCCTGCAGTGTCAACTGACTGGCAATCGCTGCGGGCAAGGTTGGCACATCACCGTTGAGCAGTAACCGAGACAACTGTGCCGGTGCTTGCAGCAACGTTTGCGCGTGGCCGATATCTACCACCACGACCCCGGGCGCCAACTGTGCTTTCAGCACAAACGGTGGCAAGCGTTGACCGTCGCTGCCAAGCGCTTGATCCCCTTCTTTCAGGCCCAGTTGGTGCAGTGTATCCGGTCCAACCCAGGCTTGCCCGGGGGTGCCGATAAACGCCTGTAGGTCAAAGCCCTGTGCCTGGGTTCCGGCAATAGCTGCGCCGGCCGGCAGACTCAACGGCTCGATACCCATCAAGCGCACACTCAGCGCTGACTCGCCCGCAAGACGTAAACGGCCCTCCAACACAGGCGCTACCCGCCAGCCAGCCAGACGTAGTTGCAGGTAGATCGATTGAGCGAAGCGATCCCCCATTCGCGCTACCAACTGTGCTTGCCCCAGACCGCTCAGCACGGCACTGGCCCGTGCATAATCGGCCTGGGCCTGACTGTTGAGCGCCTGTACGCCGGTCCACAGCGCTGTTGCCAACCACAACCCGGTGAAGATGCTGAAAAACTGCAAACGATGGCGCCACCAGTGACTCAATAGCGCCTGTAAGGCGATGATCAATGGGCCTTTACCTCCTACTGTCCCCGTTGCACGGGCCTCATCGCAGCGCAACGCTGCTGCCTGCGGTGTATCAGTGCTCGTCGACTTGCACGCGTCCGGCCGACAGAACGCATCGTTGCTCGAGCCGTGCGGCCAAGCGACGGCTATGGGTCACCATCAGCACGCTGCTGCCTGCCTCGCCAACCAACTGCAACATCAAGTTCAGCACTTCATCGCTGCTGAGTTCATCCAGGCTACCGGTCGGCTCATCGGCCAGCACCCACGCCGGTCGCCCCGCCAGCGCCCGACCGATTGCCACGCGCTGCTGCTGACCACCCGACAACTGCTCCGGATAACGTTGCAGTAATGTACCAAGACCAAGACGCTCGGCCAGGTAATCCACCCATTGCCGCTCGAACCGGCCAGCCAAACGCGCCTGAAATGCCAGATTGGCGGCGACATTCAGGCTGCTGATCAAATTGAATTGCTGAAATACCAAGCCGATGCCCTCCCTCCGCCAACGGGCCAACGCCGACTCCGAGCGGTCATCGAGAGGCTCGCCGTCGATCAGGATGCGACCGCTGTCGGCGCGATCAAGACCCGCCAGCAAGTGCAGCAGGGTGCTTTTTCCGCTACCCGACTCGCCCATCAACGCCAGACTGCTCCCCCTCGCCAAACTCAAATCGACGCCCTGCAACACCGGCAAGGGTCCCTGGGCGGTGATGAATGCCTTGCACAGTTGTTCGACGACCAGCATCAATAGCCTACCCTTGACTGCTTGAACCCTTAGGAATAGCAGCGTTCGCATGCTTTGCCCATTCGCTGCCGCCCGATAGCTATTTATCCTAACCTTCATCCCAGACAGCCATTGCGGACGCCACCATGCCCAACCCTGAATCTGCACTCCAGCAAAGCTGGAGCGACAATGCCCGAATGTGGATCGAAGCCATCCGCAGCGGCACGATCGAAAGCCGTCGCCAGGTTACCGACCAGGCGATTCTGCTAGCGATCCTCGGACGTCAACCCGAGCGCGTGCTCGACCTTGGCTGCGGCGAAGGCTGGCTCCTGCGAACACTGGCTGAACGGGGCATTGCGGCGGTGGGCGTGGACGGTGAGCCTGCCTTGGTCGAAGCCGCACGATGGAGCGGCGCTGCGCATGTGCATCTGGCTCGCTACGAGGCCTTGGTCGAAGGCTGTGTGGATGTCGGCAACGACTACGACCTGATCTGCGCCAACTTTGCCCTGCTGCATCAGGACATCATCCCCCTGCTCGGCGAGATGAATGCCCTGCTCGCCCCTGGCGGCGCGCTGGTGATCCAGACCCTGCATCCCTGGAGCTGTGCAGCCGGCGACTATCAGGATGGCTGGCGGCAGGAGACGTTCACCGCGCTCGAAGGCCAATGGCAACCCATGCCCTGGTATTTTCGTACCTTATCCAGTTGGCTCAATGCGTTGGACATCGCCGGCTGGCGCCTGACCGCCCTGCAAGAGCCACAGCATCCACAAAGCGCCGTGCCGCAATCACTGTTGCTGGTGGCCGAGCAACAGCGCTGAGCGCTGCCCGCGAGGCCGGCTAGAGCGTGGTGCGCTGGCCCTGGCGGTCCAACTCGAACACCTTGTTGCTTTGCAGGCGTTCTTGCAGCCAGCGCTGCGCCTTGCCCATAGGCCTTTGTCGCGCCCAGAGCAGATCCACGCCCACCTGCCAATCGGTGTGGGGATAAGCATTCAGTTGCAGCTCCACCAATTCGCCGCGCTCCAGTTCGCGTTGAATCAATTGGCGCGGCAAGGTGGTCCACCCCAACCCTGCGCGCACCATTTCCAGCAACGCCAAGTAGCTCTCCGCTTGCCACAGCTGCGTGGAGCGCAGGTATTCACTGCTGGGCAGTTTGCTGGCGTGGGCACTGAATGCCAGACGCCGATGCACATGCAGATCATCGAAGGTCACGGTGGGCAATTGCGCCAACGGATGCCCGGGGTGACAGACATGCAGCATGATCAACTTGCCCAATTGCTGGAACGCCAGTTCCTTGGCATAGCCCGGTTGTGAAAAGGCGATGCCCAATGCGGCCTCGCCTTGAACCACAAGCTCGCTGACGTCGCCATGGACCGGGTGGCGGATGATCAGATCAACATACGGGAAAGCCAGCTCGAACACCTTGAGCACCGGCAGAATCGGACCATAGGGCGTCTCGATCGCCAGCGTCAGGCTCGGCTCCACAGTCTCGGACAGACAATCGGCATGCGCCTCGAGCGCCAGGCACCGCTCCAGTACCGCTTCAGCTTGAATCAGCAGTTTTTGCCCGCTGGCGGTCAGCCCCGGAATACGGCTGGTTCTATCGAACAGTTCGACACCCAGGTCCGCTTCCAGGTTGGCAATCGCCGCGCTGATCGTCGACTGGGTTTTGCCCAGCTTGCGTCCTGCTGCAGAAAAAGAGCCGCTTTTCACCGCCTCCACGAACATCAGCAATTGATCCAGAGAAAAGCGCAATGTCCCGCTCCTTGCCTAGTAGATGCCACAGCCTGCAACGCAATGTGCCTTTGTGCAAGGGTGCAACCATCGATGTGGTCGATGGCTATTAACTTGTTTCATCGCCAAAAACACTGAAATATGACCACGTCGTCGGTAGTTCCTGCTTCTAAAAACAATAAGCGCTGCACCTTCAGGAGACATGCGCCATGAGCAAAACACCGGTTCATCCAGTGGACGAAGTCTTGCCTCTGCGTCAGTTATTCACATTCGGTTTGCAACATGTACTGGTGATGTACGCCGGGGCGGTGGCGGTACCGCTGATTCTCGGTAGCGCGCTGGGGCTGACATCGGCGCAGGTCATCATGCTGATCAACGCCAACCTGCTGACGTCGGGCGTGGCGACCCTGATCCAGACCATCGGTTTCTGGAAGTTCGGCGCTCGCTTGCCCATGATCCAAGGCTGCTCGTTCATTGCCCTGGCACCCATGATCATGATCGGCAAGGAGTTCGGGCTCAGTCAGATTTTCGGAGCCGTGATCGCGGCGGGCGCCATTACTATCGCGCTGGCCCCCATATTCAGTCGCCTATTGCGCTTCTTTCCGCCGGTGGTAATCGGCAGCCTGATCACCATCATCGGTATCTCGCTAATGCCTGCCGCGGCTATCTGGCTGGGCGGCGGCAACCCCGCTGCCGAAGACTTTGGCAACCCTGCCAATCTACTGCTGGGTCTGGCGACAGTCACTGTAACCCTGGTCATCTATGCCAAGTTCTCCGGCTTCATCGGCAACCTCAGTGTGCTCATCGGCTTGTTTGTCGGCAGTTTGATCGCCGCAGCGTTTGGCATGACCAACTTCAGCCGAGTGGGTGAAGCCGCCTGGTTCGAACTGAGCCCACCCATGGCCTTCGGCGCGCCGCAGTTCTCGCTGGTGCCAATCATGGTCATGACCCTGGCCATGTTGGTGATCATGGCCGAGACCACGGGCAACTGCTTGGCCATCGGTAAATTGACCGGCAAACCGACCACGCAGCAAACCCTGGGCAACGCGTTTCGTGCGGACGGCCTATCAACCATGCTCGGCGGCCTCTTCAATAGCTTTCCGTACAACGCGTTCACGCAAAACACCGGACTGATTGCTCTTTCCAACATCAAGAGCCGCTTCGTGGTGGCCGCTGCTGGAGCAATCATGGTGTTGATGGGCTTGTTCCCCAAGCTCGGCGCCTTGATTGCTGCAGTGCCCACCCCGGTGCTGGGTGGCTGCGCCATCGTGATGTTCGGCATGACCACGGTCGCCGGTATCCAGGAGCTGTCGCGGGTGAAGTTCGAAGGTACCCGCAACGGCATCATCGTGGCTGTTTCGGTCAGCGTCGGGGTGCTGCCGATGTCCTTCCCAGCCCTGTTCGAACACGCCAACGGCGCGCTCAAGCTGGTACTGGAGAGTGGCATTTTCCTCGGCGCGATAACCGCCATCGTGCTCAACGTACTGCTCAATAACGAAAAGAAAACCAACGACAGCGTCGCCGCCGAGATGGCCGAGTGACCCGTTCACCCTTTACTACCAAGGAGTAAACCATGACCAGCATCACTCAGCTCAGCCCTGCTGGCGTTACCGAGATGGACCTGCAACTGCTGCGCCGCGCCATCGATTTGTCCACTGCGTCCCGGCAGCGCGGCCGCCACCCCTTCGCCGCCCTGGTGGCCGATCGCGATGGCAATGTGATTGCCGAAGCTGGCAACAACTCCATGCCTCCGGAAGGTGATCCGACTCAACACGCCGAACTGGTCGCGGCCGCCAACGCGGCCAAGCGGCTCGACCCTCAAGCACTGGCCAGTTGCACCTTGTACACCAGCGCCGAGCCTTGCTGCATGTGCGCCGGCGCGGTGTATTGGACGGGTATCGGCCGAGTGGTGTACGCCTTGTCCGAGCATGCCTTGCTCGGCTTGACGGGCGATCACCCGGAAAACCCGACTTTCTCACTGCCGTGTCGCGAAGTGTTCGCCAAAGGCCAACGCAAGGTCAGCGTGTTCGGCCCAATGCTTGAAGATGAAGCTGCCGCGCCGCACAAGGGCTTTTGGTCATGAATGGCGGAATCTCCATCCATGTCGTGGATGTCGCCAGCGGTTGCGTGGCACAAGGGCTGGAAGTACGCCTGGAGCGATTGGATGCAGCACGGCGTGAGCTGATCTGTGCCGGCCGTATCGGCAGTAATGGGCTGCTGGCTGAGCTAGCTGATCTCAGTGAGTGTTGCCCTGCAGGGGTATACGAGGTCAGCTTGCAGGTTGCCAACTTCTACCGGGCCCAGGGGACTGCGCTACCAGCGCAGCCGTTTCTGGATGAGCTGGTGTACCGCTTCGGCGTTGGCGAACCAACCCAGCACTACCATTTACCGTTCAAATTGACCGCCTGGGGCGTTTCCTGTTTTCGCGGTGGCGCCTGACGCTCGGCTCGACGCACATTCGTGCGTCGAGCCTCGGCCTTGATCTTCAGGCATTCAGTTGCTGCAACAGCACTTGCAGCGGATGGCGCAGGGTGCGATCAGCCTGGCGCTTGACCTGGCTGCGGCACGAATAGCCGGTCGCCAATGCTTCACCTTCCTTATCCAACTTGCTGGCCCAGGACTGTTCGAAGATGGTCTTCGACGTTTGCTGATTGCGTGCTTCATGGCCGTAAGTGCCCGACATTCCGCAGCAACCGGTGGCCTCGGTGGACAGTTTCAGGCCCACGCGCGCAAACACCTGCTCCCACTGGCGCGTGCTGGCCGGTACGTTGGTCTTCTCGGTGCAGTGAGCCATGAGTCGGAAAGTACCCGTCGTTCTGCCTGGTTGCTCAGGCAGCACCTCCATCAGCCACTCCTGTGGCAACAGGACTTTCGGGCATTCACCCAGGCCAGGAACCTTCAGGTACTCCTGGCGATACACCAGGGTCATCGCCGGGTCCAGGCCAACCAGCGGCACACCGCAATCTGCCAAGGCACTGAGCTGACGGGCGTTACGAATAGCCGCCTTGTTGAACGCGCCGAGAAAGCCCTGCACGTGCAGCGGCTTGCCGTTGGCGCTGTACGGCGCCAGGTAGATACGTTGACCAAGGCGGTAAGCCAGGTCGATGAAGGCGGCCAACACCGGCGTTTCGAAGTAGCGGGTGAAGGCATCCTGAACCAGGACGATACTGCGCTCGCGCTGCGCTGGAGTGAGCTCGCGCAGGGTCGGGATGCTGGCCATGCGCACGTTGCAACGGGTCAGCGTCGCTTGCAGGTTGTAGCGGCTGATCAAGGGACTGTCGAGCATGCCGACCTGCTGTTCCAGCAGTTTGCTCACCCACTTGGAGCCCATCACCGCGTTATACAAACCGGGGGCGTGGGCCAGGTATGGAATGCTGAACTCCAGTGAGCCGATCAGATAATCACGCAGGGGGCGCTGGTAGCGCCCGTGGTACAGCTCAAGAAAGCGCGAGCGGAATTCCGGCACATTGACCTTGATAGGGCATTGGCCAGCACAGGATTTGCACGCCAGGCAACCGGCCATGGCGTCGTAGACTTCATGGGAAAAATCCGCCTCGCCTTTGCTGCGCGAAAAATTATTGCGCAAGCGTGCTGGCAGGCCCTTGACCCAATCGAGCTTGCCCTGCGCAGTCGCCAGCACATCGATGTTGGCAGCGCCCTGCAGGCGCAGCCATTCACGGATCAGCGAAGCGCGACCCTTAGGTGAATGCTGGCGCTCACGGGTGGCCTTCCATGACGGGCACATGGCGTCGTTGGGATCATAGTTGTAGCAGGCGCCGTTGCCGTTGCAGTGCACGGCACTGCCAAAGCTTTGCCATACGCGCTCGTCGATCTGGCGGTCGAAGTCCCCTCGCAGCGGCGCCTCGTTGACCTTGATCAGGCCCTGGGCGCTATCGGGGGGTGTGCAAATCTTGCCGGGGTTGAGCTGGTTGTGCGGGTCGAACGCACCCTTGAGCGCTTGCAGCGACGGGTACAGTTCGCCGAAGTATTCCGGCACGTATTCCGAGCGCAAGCCTTTGCCGTGTTCACCCCAGAGCAGGCCGCCATAGCGCAGGGTCAAGGCGGCCACCGCATCGGAAATCGGCTTGACCAGCGCCGCCTGCGCCGGGTCCTTCATGTCCAGGGCCGGACGCACGTGCAGCACGCCGGCATCGACGTGGCCGAACATGCCATAGGCCAGGCCGTAACCGTCAAGCAAGGCACGGAACTCGGCAATGTAGTCCGCCAGTTGCTCCGGCGGCACCGCCGTGTCTTCCACGAACGGCTGCGGCCGCACTTCACCCTCGACGTTGCCGAGCAGACCCACCGAGCGCTTGCGCATGGTGTAGACCCGCGTCACCGCCTCGGCGCCTTCGGCCAGTGTGTGGCCCAGGCGTTCGACACCGGTGTCGGCCTGCAGGTGAGCGACGAAAGCCTGTACCCGGGCATTCACTTCCTGCGGGTCATCACCACAGAACTCGACCAGGTTGATCCCCAGGGTCGGGCGTTCGGCGTCAGCGGGGAAATACTCGGCAACGCTGTGCCAGACGATGTCTTTCATCGCCAGCATGAGCACCTTGGAGTCCACCGTCTCGATCGACAATGGCTTGTGCGCCATCAACGCATTGGCGTCTCGCAAGGCGTCCATGAAACTGCTATAGCGGACGTTGACCAACACGGCGTACTTGGGAATTGGTAGCACATTGAGCTTGGCCTCGACCACATACCCGAGCGAGCCTTCCGCACCGCACAACACACTGTTGAGGTTGAAACAGCCCTGCTCATCGCGCAGGTGCGCCAGGTCGTAACCGGTCAGGCAGCGGTTGAGCTTGGGGAAGATCTGCTCGATCAGCTCGGCCTTGGTTTCCTGAATGGTGCGAGCCGTGCGATACACCTCGCCGACACGGCCAGTTTCAGCACATGCCTGATCCAGTTCAGCCTCGTTCAAAGGCCGGGTATGCAGACGTTGGCCACCGAGCAGGACACTGTGCAACTCCAGCACGTGGTCACGGGTTTTGCCGTAGGTACAACTGCCCTGTCCGCTGGCATCGGTATTGATCATGCCGCCGACGGTGGCACGGTTGGAAGTGGAAAGCTCCGGCGCGAAGAACAGCCCATACGGTTTGAGCGCGGCATTGAGCTGGTCCTTGACCACCCCGGCCTGCACCCGTACCCAGCGCTCCTCGACATTGATTTCAAGAATGCTGTTCATGTGGCGCGACAGGTCGACCACAATGCCATCGGTCAGCGACTGACCGTTGGTGCCGGTACCGCCACCGCGAGGCGTGAGCTTGACCGCCTGGAAGCGCGGTTCGGCCATCAGCGCGGCAATACGCGCGACGTCATCGGCGTCCACAGGGAACACCGCCGCCTGCGGCAAGCGCTGGTAGATAGAGTTGTCCGTGGCCAGCACCGTGCGGGTCGCGTAGTCAGCACTGAGCTGGCCACGGAAACCGGCACTGCGCAGGGCTTCGAGGAAATCAGGGTAAAGAGTGGCCGGTGCGGTGCCGGTCAGTCGGGCGATCATCGGTGGATGGCCTCATTTATGTCAGGCTAATCGAGAATACTTGCTGAAACGGTATGGTCAGTACACCGCCAGGTAGTGGATGATGCCAATGATCCCGCAGCCTTGAGCCAGGCACAAACGGATATTCCCGCAGCCTTTGATGACTTTTACGAATGAATTACCGCAACCTCACCCCATCCATGTCTTTACTGCTGGCGTTCGAGGCCGCGGCGCGCTATGAAAGCTACACCCGCGCCGCCGTGGAGCTATCGCTGACCCAAAGCGCAGTCAGCCGCCAGGTCCAGGCGCTTGAGCAACACTTGGGCGTGACACTGTTCCGGCGCGAAGGCCGCACGGTAAAGCTCACCGACGTCGGGCGGCTGTACCAGCGTGAAATCAGCGAGGCCCTGGGCCGCGTCCGCAGTGCCACCCTGCACGCTATCGCCCACCAGGCAGGGGGTGGCAACCTGCGCCTGGCAACCCTGCCGACTTTCGGCTCGAAATGGTTGCTGCCACGGCTGCACGCGTTCTACCGGAACCATCCAGAAGTACTGGTACACATCAATTCACGCATTGAACCGGTGGACTTCGCCACCAGTGGTATCGACGCCGCTATCGTCGTCGCGACCAGTGATCTGCCCGGGCTGATTTGTCATCGTTTGCATGCAGAAGAGTTGATGGTGATCCTCTCGCCCACCCTGGCCGCCTCGCGGCCGACCTGGAGCCCGCAGGACATCAGCCAGCAAGTCCTGCTCAGTGTGGCCAACAACGCCAATGCCTGGGGCGAGTGGTTTACCCATCACGGCCTGACCCACCACGCCATGCGCCTTGGGCCGAGCTTTGAATTGACGTCGCATCTGATCCAGGCGGTGCGTGCCGATATCGGCATCGGCCTGGTGCCACGCATCCTCATTACCGAGGAACTGGCCGGGGGTGAACTGAGCAGCCCCGCCCTGCCCTTTGCCAGCGCGCGCAGCTATTACCTGGTATACCCGCCGCGCAACCAGGCGCTGCCAGCACTGCAAGCGTTCCGTAGTTGGCTCCTGGAAAAAGCAGGCAGGGAACTTAGCGACTGAGATCGAGCGCGACGCCGCAACGTCGCGCTCGTTGGCCCTTAATGCGGGGCGCGGGGAATGGTCTTGAGCAAGTCTTCAGGACTGATGTGCCCGACCACTTGCTGACTGCCCGGTTGCGGCAAATCGAAGATGTGACCCTTCATCTTGCCGATCACATGCATTTCGCAAGGCTTGCAGTCGAACTTCAACGTCAGCACCTCGTCACCGTGGATCAACTGCATCGGTGCAACCTTGGTGCGCACACCCGTTACGCCCTTGGCCTGCTTGGGGCACAAGTTGAAAGAGAAACGCAGGCAGTGCTTGGTGATCATCACCGGCACTTCGCCTTTCTCTTCGTGGGCCTCGTAAGCGGCGTCAATCAGCTTGACCCCGTGACGGTGATAGAAGTCGCGAGCCTTCTGGTTGTAGACGTTGGCCAAAAATGACAGGTGCGACTCCGGGTACACCGGCGGCGGATTGCTCTCTGCTTTGCGCCCACCCCGTGGATGCGCGGCAATGCGCGCAGCCGTAAGGGATTCGATGACTTCACGACGCAAGGCTTTAAGCTGCGAGTTGGGAATGAAGTATGCCTGTGGCGCATCCAGGTCGATGGCGGTGGCATGGTATTGAGTGGTACCCAACTGACCAAGCAGATCGTGCAGTTGCTCCAACGCCTGCTCCGGCTTGTTGGCGACCCCGAACGGGCCGTCAAGCGTAATGCTGGCGCTGACGCCCTCCTCGCTGGTGGCAGTCAATTGCAGGCTGCTTTCGGTCAAGCGCGCCGCCCACGCCAGGCCGATGCGACGCTCGGCAGAGGTTTTCTGCAGGGCTTGCTGCCAGTTGTGGTCCAGGTTGCGGCTCAACGGATGATTTGGCCGTAGCTGGTACATGCCCTTAGGCATTTCGTTGGGTTCGACACGATAGCGGTAGCGCTTCTCGCCGTCTTCATCGAACTCGCCTTTCGGCTCGGCGATGTTGGCGCGAAAGCCAACCACTTCACGTTTGACCAGCACATTGAGGCCGTCACCGTTGGACAGTGGCTCATGGGTGACGACTTGCATGTCACGCTTGCCGACTTTCTCCACCACGCCGACCGCCAAACCAGTGAAGGTTGGCGAGTCGAAGGCGCCGATATCGATCTTGCGCTCACTGACGAAGTAGTCGGTACTGCCACGGTGAAAGGTTTTATCCGGGTCGGGCACGAAGAAGTGCGCGGTGCGACCACTGGAGGCGCGCGCCAGGTCCGGGCGATCTTCAAGGACTTCGTCCAGGCGCTGACGGTAATAGGCGGTGATGTTCTTCACATAGCCCATGTCCTTGTAACGCCCTTCGATCTTGAACGAGCGAACACCCGCCTCGACCAGAGCGCGGATGTTGGCGCTCTGGTTGTTGTCCTTCATCGACAGCAGGTGCTTCTCATAGGCAATCACACCGCCTTTTTCGTCCTTGAGGGTGTACGGCAGACGGCAGGCCTGAGAGCAGTCGCCACGGTTGGCACTGCGACCGGTCTGAGCGTGGGAAATGTTGCATTGCCCCGAGAAAGCTACACACAACGCGCCATGGATGAAAAACTCGATGGCAGCATCGGTCTCGTCGGCAATCGCGCGAATTTCCTTGAGGTTCAGCTCTCGGGCCAGTACCAGTTGCGAGAAACCGGCCTGATCGAGAAATTTGGCCCGCGCCAGGGTACGGATGTCTGTCTGCGTACTGGCGTGCAGCTCGATCGGTGGGATATCCAGTTCCATCACGCCCAGGTCCTGGACGATCAGCGCATCGACACCGGCATCGTACAACTGGTGGATCAGCTTGCGCGCCGGCTCCAGCTCGTTGTCGTGAAGGATGGTGTTGATGGTGGTGAACACCCGCGCGTGATAGCGGTGGGCAAACTCCACCAACTGGGCGATATCGCTGACCTCGTTGCAGGCGTTGTGGCGGGCGCCGAAGCTTGGGCCACCGAGGTACACGGCGTCGGCGCCATGCAAGATGGCCTCACGAGCGATGGCCACATCGCGGGCAGGGCTGAGCAGTTCGAGGTGATGCTTGGGTAAGGACATGTTTTTTTAGTCAGGCTTGGCACGGTCAAGGCGCGCATTGTAGCGCGAAACGTACGATGGGACCCCCTACCCTGCCGGATGGCACGGTTGAGGAGTCTGCATACGTGCCACTGACCTGGCGCACAAGCCCGCCGCGGTTCAAGCCTTGGCAGCCATCGCCGTCACTTCCACGCGCATACCCTCAACCGCCAGCGATGCCACGCCAACAGCGGCGCGTACCGGCCACGGTTTGGCGAAGAAACGTTGGTAGACGTCGTTGAAAGCGCCGCGATCAGCCATGTCGGTCAGGTAGATGGTCAGGTGCAACACCCGATCCATCGAGCTGCCAGCTCGCTCCAGGGCAACCTTGAGTGCTTGCAGGGTGCACTCACTCTGCAAGGTGATATCGCCCAATTCCAGGCTGCCATCGGCGCGCGTCGGAATCTGGGTGGAAACCAGCATGCCGCCAAAACCGGCAACATCACTGGAAATGGATTCCGGATCGGGGTCAGGCGTGAAGGTGATGTCGTGGTTTGCCATGTGAGAATTTCCTGCTGAATAAGTAATCGCTACGATGATGCAACAGTAACCAGCTGTTTTAAAAACAAATTTTTTGCTTGAGGACTTCACAGACGGCGCAAAAGTTGTTAAATTCGCGGCCATTCCTGCTACAGCAGCGAATGCAGCAATCTCTTCAAATGAGTGCCAGACACTCATCGCAACATCTACAGGGGCGTCGCCAAGCGGTAAGGCAGCAGGTTTTGATCCTGCCATGCGTTGGTTCGAATCCAGCCGCCCCTGCCATTTCCTTCTTCAAATCCAAAGCTATCTCACGCCGACTCCCGTCGAAAGCAAGCGCGCCTGCAGCACAACACTCAGCAATAGGCCGGGATTGACGCTGTTCAGCGCCAACCCCAACCTGCCGGTTACTTGCCGACTACCAGTGGCGGCGTGCGCGGCGGCACCACGCGCCTGGAACCGGTGGACTCGAATGCCGAAGCCAGGCGCAGCAGCGACGAATCGTCATAGGCACGCCCGGCGAAGGTCAGCCCGACGGGCATACCAATGTCCGCCATCACCCCCATCGGCACTGTTACCGTCGGCACGCCCAGGTGTCGGATAGCCAGGTTGCCGTTGGCAACCCACACGCCGTTGCTCCAGGCTATATCGGCCGATGCCGGGTCGACATCGGAATTGGCCGGGGCAACGTCGGCGACCGTCGGAAACAGCACGGCATCGAGCTGGAGGCGATCCATCCACTCTTCAAGGTCGATACGACGGGTTGTCTCCAAACCACGCAAGCCATCAGGCACGGTGCCGATCTGATCCCAAGGCGTGATGCCCCGCTCCGCCATGCGCACGTACTCATCCATACCTGCAGCAAGATCGCCCTCGCGATTTGGCAAGGTGCCCGGATCATGGGGAAAAATCTTTGCACCCTCGACATCGACCAGGCGGTTCAACTTTGGGTCGCCATTGGCCTGGAGAAAATCGTCAAACGCCCAGGCAGTCAGGTCCCACAGTTCATGGTGCAGGAACTCCTTGGAAACCAGGCCACGATTGAACACTGTCGGCGCGCCGGGACGATCCCCTTCGCAATTGGAGACCAACGGAAAATCCACCTCGATCACCTCGGCGCCCGCCGCTTCCAGCGCCTTGCGGGCCTCCTCCCACAGTGCGATTACCGTCGGCCGAGTATTGATACGTTGACCTGTTGGTCCGCCGATACCCGGCGCTTCGCTGGTGCCCGCGTCGGGATCGGCATTGATGTACATACGCGGAATGCCCAGGCGCTTGCCGTTGAGCGATGCAGCATCGACGGCCAACTCCAAATACGAAGCCGGTCGCACCGACGCCACACTCGGAATCGGTACCCAAGGCTGCATCCGCCACAGATCACCACGGGTATCGGGGTCTTCGGCGACCACCACATCGAGTACTTCGAGCAGGTCGGTCATGGTTCGGGCAAAGGGCACGACCACGTCCATGGTGGGCGTCAGCGGCCAGTTGCCGCGCACCGAAATTACCCCGCGTGAAGGGGTGTAGGCACACAGGCCGTTGTTCGATGCAGGTCCGCGACCGCTCGACCAGGTTTCCTCAGCCAGCCCGAAAGCTGCAAAGCTGGCAGCAGTGGCAGTGCCTGCGCCATTGGATGAGCCCGATGCGAAAGGCGCAGTGAGGTAGTCGGCGTTGTACGGGCTTTCAGCCCGGCCATACACCCCACGCTGCATACCGCCGTTGGCCATGGGCGGCATGTTGGTCTTGCCCAGGCAGATCGCCCCTGCGGCACGCAGGCGCTCAATGGTGAAGGCATCGCGATAGGCAACCAGTTCGGCAAAAGCCGGGCTTCCCGAGGCAGCGGTGAGCCCCTTCACCAGATAACTGTCTTTGGCTGTGTAAGGAATGCCATCGAGTGGCCCGAGGGATTCGCCCTTGGCCCGTCGCGCATCGGCTGCCCGCGCTTCATTGAGCGCTTCGGGGTTGCGTACCACCACTGCATTGAGCGCAGTCGTGGTTGCAGGGCCGTCATAGGCATCGATTCGGGCGAGGTATGCCTCAACCAATTCCACCGAGGTCGTGCTGCCGGATTCGAGCGCGGCGCGCAATTGCGCGATGGATACTTCAGTGACCTCGATCATGGGTTCACCTCCGATGGCTGGAGGTTGACGCCAGGACGTTCGCCATCACACTGAATACTGGGCACAGACACATCAATTCTCTCAAAACGGGTTTTCATATCGAGTCTCGTTGCACGCCATTACGCGATTCCGCGCATTGGCCACCATGAAAACCCGGCGTTGCTTTTAAAGCAACAGAGCAGCCGAAGGAACAGCCGGAGCAAAATGTACCAACTTGTTAATTAGCTTGCTAAGGGTATAATTCCGCCACTCCCCTCTTCGAGTTTTTTTCGACATGAAGCAAGCATCGCGCCCTGCTGGCGCCTCAACATTCATCCTTGCCGGCCTTGGCACCATCATCGCTGTGCTCGGTCTGGCGCTGGCCGCAGGTGGCGTGAAACTGCTCAGCTTGGGTGGCTCCTGGTACTTTCTGATCGGCGGCTTGGCAATGACCGGCGCCGGCTTGCTGGTCGCGCGCCGCAAACCAGTCGGCGCCTGGCTGTATGCCACCTTCCTTGTCGGCACGGCCATTTGGGCTGTGGCCGATGTCGGGCTGGAGTTCTGGCCGCTGTTCTCGCGCCTGTTCATGTTCGGCGCAATCGGCCTGGCAGTGGCGCTGGTCTACCCCATGCTGGCCCGCTCTGCAGGCGCAACACCTGGCCGCGGCGCTTATGCCATGGCAGGCGTCATGGCCGTGGCACTGGTGGTTGCAGCCGGCAATATGTTCGTCGCCCACCCCAGCGTCAGCCCAAGCGGCGACGGCCCCGGCTTGACCCCGGTCGACCCGGCCAAGGCGCAGAAGGATTGGGCGCATTACGGCAACACCGAAGGTGGCAGCCGCTTTGCCGCCCTTGACCAGATCAATCGCGACAACGTCAATGACTTGAAAGTGGCCTGGACCTATCACACCGGAGATGTCGCCATCAGTGACGGCAATGGCGCCGAAGACCAGCTCACCCCGTTGCAGGTCGGCAACAAGGTTTTCATCTGCACCCCTCACAACAACCTGATTGCCCTGGATGCCGACACCGGCAAAGAGCTGTGGAAGAATCAGATCAATGCCCAATCGGCGGTCTGGCAACGCTGCCGCGGCATGGCCTATTTCGATGCCAGCACACCAATCGTGCAACCTACCCAAGCCAACAGCTCGGCGATCATTGCCGCCAGCGTGCCGGCGGGCGCCAACTGCCAGCGACGACTGCTGACCAACACCATCGACGCCCGCCTGATCGCCGTTGACGCTGACACCGGCGAGTTCTGCCAGGGCTTCGGCAGCAACGGTCAGGTCGACCTCAAGGCCGGTCTCGGCAATGTCCCCGACAGCTACTATCAATTGTCATCTGCACCGCTGATGGCCGGTACCACCGTAGTTGTCGGTGGACGCGTCGCAGACAACGTGCAAACCGATATGCCAGGCGGCGTGATCCGAGGTTTCGATGTCATCAGCGGGCAAATGCGCTGGGCATTCGACCCGGGCAATCCCGAAGACCGTAACGCGCCAGACGCTGACAATACCTATGTTCGCAGCACGCCCAACAGCTGGGCGCCGATGTCCTACGACCCGGCGATGAACACTCTGTTCCTGCCGATGGGCAGCTCGTCTACCGACATCTATGGGGTCGAGCGTAGCGAGCTGAACCACAAGTACGGCGCTTCAATACTGGCACTGGACGCTACCAGCGGTGAAGAAAAGTGGGTGTACCAGACCGTGCACAACGATCTCTGGGATTTTGACCTGCCCATGCAACCGAGCCTGATCGACTTCACCAAGGCCGATGGCCAAACCGTGCCAGCGGTGGTGATCGGCACCAAGGCCGGGCAGATTTTTGTACTCGATCGCGCTACCGGCAAGCCGCTGACCCAGGTCGAAGAAGTCGCCGTCAAGCCGAGCAACATCCCCAACGAACCCTACTCGCCAACCCAGCCAAAATCGGTTGGCATGCCACAGATCGGAGCCCAACAACTGACCGAGTCGGACATGTGGGGCGCCACGCCGTACGATCAATTGCTGTGTCGCATCAACTTCAAGAAAATGCGCTACGACGGCCTCTATACCGCGCCGGGCACCGACCTGTCACTGAGTTTCCCAGGCTCGCTTGGAGGCATGAACTGGGGCAGTATTTCTACCGACCCGGTGCATGGCTTTATCTTCGTCAACGACATGCGCCTGGGCCTATGGATTCAGATGATTCCATCGCAGAACAAGGCTCAGGCCAGTTCCGGCGGCGAAGCACTTAACACCGGCATGGGCGCCGTGCCGCTCAAGGGTACGCCCTACGCGGTGAACAAGAACCGCTTCCTGTCAGTGGCCGGCATTCCTTGCCAGGCGCCGCCGTTCGGCACTCTGACTGCCATCGACATGAAAACCCAGAAAGTTGCCTGGCAGGTACCCGTAGGCACGGTCGAAGACACCGGCCCCCTGGGTATCCGTATGCACTTGCCGATCAAAGTTGGCCTGCCGACCCTTGGCGGCACCCTGTCGACTCAGGGCGGGCTGATATTCATTGCCGGCACTCAAGACTTCTATCTGCGCGCTTTCAACAGCGGCAACGGTGAAGAAATCTGGAAAGTCCGCCTACCCGTCGGCAGCCAGGGTGGCCCGATGACCTACGTGTCGCCGAAAACCGGCAAGCAGTACATCGTGATTACCGCAGGTGGTGCCCGCCAGTCGACCGATCGCGGCGACTACGTCATGGCCTACGCCCTGCCGTAACCACGCCACTGCTGTATGGCGCGGCGCCTGGGTGCCGCGCCCCTGCCCTTGTCTTTTCTCGCGATTCTTTTCAGATAGGTTGTGCATGTCCCGCGCTTTTCGCTTCTCTCGCCCTCGCCTGCTTACCGGCCCGCTATTGACCCTAACGTGCATCACCTTCCAACCCGCGCTGGCCAACGAGGCGGACCTGATGACCCGCAGCAGCCTCAGCGGTGACTGGGGTGGCCTGCGTCACCGACTGGACAGCCAAGGCATCAAATTCACTGGCGACTACAGTGGCGAGACTGCCTACATCGCCGAGGGTGGCCTGCATCGCTCCGCCAGGTACTCGCAAAACATCAAACTTGGCGTGCAATTCGATCTGGGCAAGCTTTATGGCCTGGATAACGGCGGCAAGCTGCAAATGACCATTAATGATCGTCGCGGCAACAGTGCTTCTGAAGACTTGGTAGGCAACCGTCTGCCTATCCAGGAAAACTTCGGTGGTCTCTATACCCGCCTGACCGAATTGAGTTACGAGCGCACCCTGTTCACCCCCGAGCTGAACGTCAAGCTGGGTTACATGGCCATGGGCAACGATCTGGGTGGCCTGGACAGCGGCATTCTCTGCAACTTCATGAACGCAGGTTTCTGCGGCCATCCGTTGAACATGTCCGGCGGTAGCGGCTGGACCAATTACCCCAACGCTCACCTCGGCGTGCGCCTGAAGTACGACCTGTCATCGACCTGGCAAGTGCGGGTCGCCGCGTTCAACGTTGATCCACAGAGCAACGGCAACTCCAGCCGCGCGTGGCACTTGGGACCCAAGCACACCACCGGCACTGTGCTGCCCCTAGAGCTGGTATACAAGCTGCAGGGCGAGTTGCCCGGTGAGTACAAGCTGGGCTACTACTACGACAGCTCCGACGCCAAGCGCATCGGCAGTGACAAGGAAGTCTCCGGTCGTGACGGCCATTACCTGCTGATCGACCAGGCCGTGTGGCATTCGCAAGCTTCGCCAGGGCGCAGCATGCATGCCTTTGGTCAGTACTCGGCAGCGAGCACCGCCGCGTCCCCGTTCAGCACGTGGTATGGCGTCGGCCTGGTCTTGTACAAGCCGTTCGAAGGTCGCGCGCGAGACACCCTCGCTATTGGCTACGGCCGCGCCGTGCCCAATCCGCGCAGCCGCGACGTCCAGCAAGATGCCGCCGCCGCCAATGGCGAAAGCTTTCCCAACCTCAACAGCGCCGAACAACTGATCGAACTCAGCTACGGCTATCAGGCTACCCCCTGGCTGACGCTGCGCCCGGATGTGCAATACATCATCGAGCCTGGGGCATTTTCCGCAGAGAAAATCGACAACGCCTTGGTGGTGGGAGTCCAAGTCAAAGCGAGTTTCTAAGCCTGCCCAAGTCGATTATGGTTCGAAAAGACAAGGCCCCGTCCATTTCTGGCGGGGCCTTGTTTTACCTACTGCCTAAAGTTCAAGCGCCGGTACCGGACCCGCGATTGGCGGTAGTCGTGGTACGCATCGAGGTCAGCAGGCAAATCGTGTTGATTTCATACTGCGCCGGTGCTGGCGACCGGTCAACGTCAAACCCTCTACCGTTTGTCAGACGATTTTGAGTACTACCATGGTCCAATCTATGACTGGCCGTTTCCCATCTGCACGGGATGTATTATCGTGGCTGCGTGCGCAATAAGAGACGCCTGTTCGTCAGGCATATGCAAATCGATTCGAGGGTGCCATGAGTAACGAAAGCATTAACTGGGACAAGCTGGGCTTCGACTACATCAAGACCGACAAGCGCTACCTGTCCTATTTCCGTAACGGCGAGTGGGACCAGGGCACCCTGACCGAAGACAACGTGCTGCACATCAGCGAAGGCTCAACTGCGCTGCATTACGGCCAGCAATGTTTCGAGGGTATGAAGGCCTACCGCTGCAAGGACGGTTCGATCAACCTGTTCCGCCCTGACCAGAACGCCCTGCGCATGCAGCGCAGCTGCGACCGCCTGTTGATGCCACAGGTACCGACCGAGCAGTTCATCGAAGCGTGCAAACAGGTGGTAAAAGCCAACGAACGCTTCGTCCCGCCGCACGGCAAAGGCGCCCTGTACCTGCGTCCGTTCGTAATCGGTGTAGGCGACAACATTGGCGTGCGTACCGCCCCGGAATTCATTTTCTCGATCTTCGCCATTCCGGTCGGCTCCTATTTCAAAGGCGGCATGACCCCGCACAAGTTCCTGATTTCCGACTACGACCGCGCCGCACCGCAAGGCACCGGTGCCGCCAAGGTTGGCGGTAACTATGCCGCCAGCCTGCAGCCCGGCTACAAAGCCAAGCAGGCCGGTTTTGCCGACTGCATCTACCTGGACCCACTGACCCACACCAAAATTGAAGAAGTCGGCTCAGCCAACTTCTTCGGGATCACCCCGGACAATAAGTTCATCACCCCGAAATCGCCGTCGGTATTGCCAGGCATCACTCGCCTGTCGCTGATGGAACTGGCCAAATCGCGTCTGGGCCTGGAAGTGATAGAAGGTGATGTGCTGATCGACAAGATCGGCCAGTTCAGCGAGGCCGGTGCCTGCGGTACTGCTGCGGTGATCACCCCGATCGGCGGCATCCAGTACAACGGCGAGCTGCATGTGTTCTACAGCGAAACCGAAGTCGGCCCGGTTACCCGCAAGCTCTACGATGAGCTGACCGGCATCCAGAGCGGCGACGTCGAAGCGCCAGCTGGCTGGATCGTCAAAGTAGCGTGACCCACAGACCCCGCCGATGGCGGGGTTTGTTTTTCTGCAGGCATGCGTTTATTCACGCTTGCAGTGCCTGATCCTCGCAGATGAATTTTTCTTTAACCCGGGCACCGCCTATTCTTTGGCACAATCAAGTCTCTACTCGCCGCCCAGGTACTAGCATGCCCCGCGTACTGACTATCGAAGACGACGCCGTGACCGCCCAGGAGATCGTCGCCGAGCTCACCAGCCATGGCCTGGAAGTGGATTGGGCCGATAACGGCCGTGAAGGCTTGGCCAAAGCCATAGCCGGTGGCTACGACCTGATCACGCTCGACCGCATGCTCCCCGAGCTGGACGGCCTGACCATCGTCACCACCCTGCGCAACCTGAAAATCGCCACGCCGATTCTGATGATCAGCGCACTGTCCGATGTCGATGAACGGGTGCGCGGCCTGCGTGCCGGTGGCGATGATTATCTGACCAAACCCTTTGCCTCGGATGAAATGGCTGCCCGCGTTGAAGTGCTGCTGCGGCGCAACAGCGTGCCCCTGGCGCAGACCCGCCTGCAGGTGGCCGACCTGCAACTGGACCTGATCAGCCATGAGGCCCGACGCGGGGAGCAGGCGCTGAACTTGCTCCCCACCGAGTACAAGCTACTGGAATTTCTCATGCGCCATGCAGGCCAGGTCATCACCCGGATGATGATCTTCGAAGAAGTCTGGGGCTATCACTTCGATCCCGGCACCAACCTGATTGACGTACACATCGGACGCTTGCGCAAAAAAATCGACGCGGCCGGTCAGACGCCCCTGATTCGAACCGTACGGGGCTCGGGCTATGCCATTGCCGAACCCGTCTAAGGGTTGGAGTTCCTCCACCAGTCGTCTGCTGGCGCTCTACAGTTTTTTGTTCGTGGCCTGGAGCAGCATCCTCATGGGGGTGCTGTATTTTGAGGTTTCCGGCTACCTGAACAAGCTCACCCGGCACTCGTTACAACAGCGCCAGCATTTGTTCGCGCACATGAGTGGCAAGCAACTGGACGACGCCTTGATCGCAAGCCAAGCCTTCGAAGAACGCAGCTTCGACGCCTACGGTTTGTTCGACGCACAGTTCAACCCATTGGCCGGACAGATCCGCCAGGTGCCGACCGACCTGGGGCTGGACGGCAAAATCCACGAGCTGAGCCGTTGTCTGGACGCCGATGATCCGCACCTACCTCGCGACAGTTGTGACGCCGTGGCCATCAAAGTGCGTGATGGCCGCTGGCTGGTGCTGGTACGCGACAACGGCTCGTTGTTTGTCGTGACCCGCATCATTCTTCATGCCCTGCTCTGGGGACTGTCACTGACGATCATCCCCGGGATTGCCGGCTGGTACCTGCTGCGCCGGCGACCGCTCAAACGTATTCGCGCCATTCAGGCGACTGCCGAACAGATCGTCGCAGGTGATCTTACCCAGCGCCTGCCACTGTCTCAGCGACGCGACGAACTGGACATGCTCGCAGCCATTGTCAACGCCATGCTCGATCGCATCGAACGCCTGATGCACGAGGTCAAGGGCGTATGTGACAACATCGCTCATGACCTGCGCACCCCGCTGACGCGCCTGCGTGCCCAGCTCTACCGGATACGCCAGCAGGCCGGGGACAATTCCGCGCAAGCCGACGCACTGGAGCAGGCGATTGGAGAAACCGACACCCTGATGGCGCGCTTTCGTGGCTTGCTGCGCATCAGCGAACTGGAAGACCGCCAGCGCCGGGCGGGATTTGTCGAGCTTGATCCGCGCGTCCTGTTGGTGGAAATGCACGACTTCTACCTGCCTTTGGCAGAGGACGGCGAGATTCAGTTGGCGCTGGAACTGCCCGCACAGCTACCGTCGCTCAATGGTGACCGCGAGCTGTTGTTCGAGGCGCTGGCCAATTTATTGGGCAATGCGATCAAATTTACCCCTGCCGGCGGCGCTGTACGCATGCGTGCCCGCAATGAGGCCGGCGTGGTGAGCATCGAGGTGGAGGACAGCGGCCCGGGAATTCCCGAGAGCGAGCGCGAAGCAGTGTTAAAGCGCTTTTATCGTAGCGAAGAAGGTCATCGTCACCCAGGCTTCGGGCTGGGGTTGTCGGTGGTTGCGGCGATTGTCGACCTGCATGGCTTTGCGCTTGAGATCGGGTCGAGTGAATTGGGCGGCGCGAGATTGGTGTTGCATTGCCGGACCGGGGTAATTCGTTAGAGCCATCGCGGGGCAAGCCCTGCTCCCACCGTGGGAGCGGGCTTGCCCCGCGAGTGTTCAGTCAGCCAGACGCCAGGTGGTCGCCCCTTTACTGTCTTCCAGCACCACGCCCATGGCGGTGATCTGGTCACGGATGCGGTCCGATTCTGCCCAGTTCTTGTCGGCACGCGCCTGCAGGCGCGCCTGGATCAACGCTTCGACCTCGGCGGCATCGACCTTGCCTTCGGCACCCGCGCGCAGGAAGTCGTCGGCCTCCAGTTGCAGTACACCCAACAAGCCTGCCAGCTCGCGAAGACGCGCAGCCAGACCGGCAGCCGCCTCAGGCTCGCTCTCGCGCAAGCGGTTGATCTCGCGCACCAGATCGAACAGCACCGCACAGGCTTCAGGCGTACCGAAGTCGTCGTTCATCGCCGCGGTGAAACGCTCGACGTAGGCTTCGCCACCCTTGGCTTGCACTCGCGGCAAGCCGCGCAATGCGTGGTAGAAGCGCTCCAGGGCGCCCTTGGACTCGCGCAGGCTGTCTTCGGAGTAGTTGATCGAGCTACGGTAGTGGCTCGACACCAGCAGGTAGCGGACCACCTCCGGGTGATATTTGTCGAGCACATCACGAATGGTGAAGAAGTTGTTCAAGGACTTGGACATCTTCTCGCCATTGATGCGAATCATGCCGCAGTGCATCCACGAATTGGCGTACTGCTTGCCGGTTGCAGCCTCGCTCTGGGCGATTTCGTTTTCGTGGTGCGGGAACTCCAGGTCGTTGCCACCGCCATGGATGTCGAAACTTTCACCCAGGCAGCAGGTGGACATCACCGAGCATTCGATATGCCAGCCAGGACGGCCTGGGCCCCACGGCGACTCCCAACTTGGCTCGCCCGGCTTGACGGCTTTCCACAGGACGAAGTCGAGCGGATCCTGCTTGGCTTCGTCCACTTCGATACGAGCACCAATACGCAAGTCTTCGATCTTCTTGCGTGACAACTTGCCGTAACCGACGAACTTGCCGACCCGGTAATACACATCACCGTTCGCCGCGGCGTAGGCAAAACCCTTGTCGATCAGGGTCTGGATCATCGCGTGCATGCCGGCGATATGGTCGGTGGCACGCGGCTCCTGATCTGGCGGCAAGATATTCAGGCGGCGCTCATCTTCGTGCATCGCATCTATCATGCGCGCCGTCAGGGCGTCGAACGACTCGCCGTTTTCATTGGCCCGGTTGATGATCTTGTCATCGATGTCGGTGATGTTGCGCACGTAGGTCAGGTCGTAGCCGCTGTAACGCAGCCAGCGCGTGACCAGGTCGAAGGCTACCATGCTGCGACCGTGGCCCAGGTGGCAGTAGTCGTACACGGTCATGCCGCAGACATACATGCGCACTTTGTTGCCATCGAGCGGCTTGAAAACTTCCTTGGTCTTGCTAAGCGTGTTGTAGATGTTAAGCACGAGCGTTCCTCAGCTGCCCCACGAATCGCGCAGGGTCACAGTCCGGTTGAATACCGGGCGACCCGGCTGGGAGTCTTTCAGGTCGGCGCAGAAATAGCCTTCGCGCTCGAACTGGAAGCGGTCTTCTGGCTGGGCCTGGCCCAGTGAAGGTTCCGCACGACAACCGGTGAGTACCTGCAGCGAATCGGAGTTGATATTGTCGAGGAAGCTGCCGCCGTCTTCGGTTTTCTCGGGATTGGCCGAGCGGAACAGACGGTCGTAAAGGCGCACTTCGCATTCGACGCTGGCTGCAGCCGGCACCCAGTGAATCACGCCCTTGACCTTGCGACCTTCAGGGTTTTTGCCCAGGGTGTCCGGGTCGTAGGAACAATGCAGCTCGACGATATTGCCATCAGCGTCCTTGATCGCCTCGTCGGCGCGAATCACGTAGCTGCCGCGCAGACGCACTTCACCGGCTGGCTCCAGGCGCTTGTAGCCTTTTGGCGGCTCTTCCATGAAGTCGTCGCGGTCGATGTAGATCTCGCGAGCGAACGGCAGCGCACGCACGCCCATGTCTTCTTTAGGGTGACGCGGCAGTTCGAGGTTCTCGACCTGGCCCTGCGGATAGTTGGTGATAACCACCTTCAAGGGACGCAGCACGCACATGGCGCGTGGCGCGGTGCGATCAAGGTCGTCACGGATGCTGAATTCGAGCATCGACATGTCGACCACACCGTCGGAACGGTTGGTGCCGATCATTTCGCAGAAGTTGCGGATCGATGCCGGGGTATAGCCGCGACGGCGAAAGCCCGACAGCGTCGACATGCGTGGGTCGTCCCAACCGTTGACGTGCTGCTCATCAACCAGTTGCTTGAGCTTGCGCTTGCTGGTGATGGTGTAGTTAAGGTTCAGGCGGCTGAATTCGTACTGGCGCGGCTTGGCCGGCACCGGCAAGTGGTCAAGGAACCACTCGTACAGCGGGCGATGACCTTCGAACTCCAGGGTGCAGATGGAGTGCGTGATGCCCTCGATAGCGTCCGACTGGCCATGGGTGAAGTCGTAGTTCGGGTAGATACACCACTTGTCACCGGTCTGATGGTGGTGAGCATGACGAATGCGGTACAGGATCGGGTCCCGCAGGTTCATGTTCGGCGAGGCCATGTCGATCTTGGCCCGCAGCACACGTTCACCGTCCTTGAACTCGCCTGCTTTCATGCGGGCGAACAAGTCCAGGTTCTCTTCGACGCTGCGCTCACGGAACGGGCTGTTCTTGCCGGGCTCGGTCAGGTTGCCACGGTATTCCTTGGCCTGCTCCGGGGTCAGGTCGCAGACGTAGGCATTGCCCGACTTGATCAGGTCCACGGCCCAGTCGTGCAACTGGTCGAAGTACTCGGAGGCGTAACGCACCGGGCCGGTCCACTGGAAGCCCAGCCACTGCACATCGCTCTGGATGGCATCGATGTACTCCTGGTCCTCTTTGGCCGGGTTGGTGTCATCGAAACGCAGGTGACAAGCCCCACCGAATTCCTGGGCCAGGCCGAAGTTCACACAAATCGACTTGGCATGGCCGATGTGCAGGTATCCGTTGGGCTCTGGTGGAAAACGGGTGACGATGCTGCTGTGCTTGCCCGAATCCAGGTCGGCCTGCACGATCGGACGCAGGAAGTTCGCAGGGATGGCGGGTGCGCCTTTGGCAGCGGCGTTAGGAGCGGTGTCGGCAGTGGGCTTGCTCATAGGATCCTTGAATACGGGTACACGGCCTGGGTAGGCCGACTGAATCAAAGCGCTTATCATAGCCGAAGCGGTCGAGCTGCCGACAGCTTCGGTCCGACAAACTGGCCCGATATTCGGCAGGCAATGCGAAAAAACTCCCGCGAACCACGTATCGCGGGCTGTAGACTGTGCGTCAGGTTTGTATCGCGATCCTGCGTAACCCCAATTCGAATGCCTTGAAAGAGCGAATTCCAGTATGTCCAAAGTCAAACTGAGCACCAACCACGGCGACATCGTCATTGAACTGAATGCCGAAAAAGCCCCGATCACCGTGGCCAACTTCATCGAATACGTAAATGCCGGTCACTACAGCAACACCGTATTCCACCGCGTAATCGGCAACTTCATGATCCAGGGTGGCGGTTTCGAGCCAGGCATGAAAGAAAAGAAAGACAAGCGTCCGAGCATCCAGAACGAAGCCGACAACGGCCTGAGCAACGACAAGTACACCATCGCCATGGCTCGTACCATGGAGCCGCATTCGGCGTCAGCACAGTTCTTCATCAACGTGACCGACAACAGTTTCCTCAACCACAGCGGCAAGAACGTGCAGGGCTGGGGTTATGCGGTATTCGGTAAAGTTACCGAAGGTACCGACGTTGTCGACAAGATCAAGGCTGTTTCCACCGGTTCCAAGTCTGGCCACCAGGACGTACCGGTCGAAGACGTGATCATCGAGAAAGCCGAGATCATTGAGTGATACTGCTGATCTCTGATCTGCACTTGCAAGAAGAACGCCCGGATATAACCCGGGCGTTTCTTGATCTGCTCGACGGCCGTGCGCGCCATGCCCAGGCGCTGTACATCCTCGGCGACTTCTTCGAGGCCTGGATCGGCGATGACGCCATGACGCCCTTCCAGACCAGTATTTGCCAGGCCCTGCGCGCCTTGAGCGACAGTGGTACCCAAGTCTACCTAATGCATGGCAACCGCGATTTCCTGATCGGCGAGGCCTTCTGCAAGGCTGCCGGCTGCACCCTGCTGAGCGACCCAAGTGTCGTGCAACTGGGCGGCGAGCCGGTGTTGTTGATGCACGGCGACAGCCTATGCACCCTTGATCTGGCCTACATGAAAATGCGCCGTTACCTGCGTAACCCGGTAAGCCTATGGCTTCTTCGGCACCTGCCGCTGAGCACCCGCCAGAAGCTGGCGCGCAAGCTGCGCAGTGAAAGCCGGGCGCAGACGCGAATGAAAGCCAACGACATAGTCGACGTGACGCCGGAAGAAGTTCCGCGGATCATGGCGCACTATGGCGTACGCACCCTGGTGCACGGCCACACCCACCGTCCGGCGATTCACAAACTGATGGTCGATGATCAACCGGCTCGGCGAATCGTGCTGGGCGATTGGGACCGCCAGGGTTGGGCACTGGAAGTGGATGAGCAAGGGTTTCAGTTGCAGCCGTTTGCTTTTCCTTGAGACTTGATCGCAGGGCAAGCCCTCTCCCACCCCTACGGCAGGAGCAGGCTTGTCCGGCGATTACTCAATGCCCCGCCGACGCCGGCCCTGCCTTGGCCGCAAACGGCGGCTTGGCCAGCCACACCAGTAAGATCAGCCCAGCAAACACCCAACCCATCATGGTGAAGTAATCCACCGTCGACATCATGTAAGCCTGACTGCTGAGCATTCGCTCCAACTGCGCAAAAGACTGTCCATTCACACCCCCGAGTTGATTGAGCGCTTCACGGGTGGCCGGCTCGTAGGTGCTGATGCTTTCGCTCAGGTAGGCGTGATGCTGGTCCGCGCGGCGAATCCACAACCAGGTCGTCAAGGATGCGGCGAAGCTGCCACCCAGGGTGCGCAGGAAGGTGGCTAGCCCGGAGCCGTCGGCGATCTGGTGCGGTGGCAAGTCCGACAACAGGATGCTCAAGGTCGGCATGAAGAACAGCGCCACGCCGATACCCATGAATAGCTGCACCAGGGCGATGTGCTGAAAGTCGACCTCATTGGTAAAGCCTGCTCGCATGAAACAACTGGTGCCGATGGCCAGGAACGCCAGGCCTGCCAGCAGGCGCAAGTCGATTCTGTGTGCATATTTACCGACGAACGGCGACATCAGTACCGGCAGCAATCCGATGGGCGCCACCGCCAGGCCAGCCCAGGTGGCGGTGTAGCCCATTTGTGTCTGCAACCACTGCGGCAGAATCAGGTTGATACCGAAAAAGCCCGCATAGCCTCCTACCAATACGATGGTGCCGATGCGAAAGTTGCGATGGACGAACAAGCGCAGATTGACCACCGGATGCTTATCGGTCAGTTCCCAGATGATAAAGATCGCCAGGAATACCACCGATATCAGACTGCCAACAATAATGAAATTGGACTCGAACCAGTCCAGGTCATTGCCCTTGTCCAACACCACCTGCAAGGCACCGACACCGACGATCAGGGTCAGTAGGCCGATGTAGTCCATCGGCTGGCGCTGGGTCGACACCGGACGCGTGCGCATCTGCTGGCGTACGACTGCCGCAGCGAACAGGCCGATCGGAACGTTGATGAAGAAGATCCACGGCCAACTGTAACTGTCGGTTATCCAACCGCCGAGGATCGGACCGGCGATCGGCGCCACGACCGTGACCATCGCCAGCAAGGCCAGGGCCATGCCGCGCTTGGCCGGCGGATAGACAGCGATCAACAATGTTTGGGTCATCGGATACAAAGGACCGGCAACGATCCCCTGCAAAACCCGGAAGCCCACCAACTCCGGCATCGACCGGGCGATACCACAGAGAAACGACGCCAGCACGAACAGCAAGGTGGCCCAGATAAACAGCTTCACTTCGCCGAAACGCCGGCTCAGCCAGCCGGTCAACGGCAAGGCAATGGCGTTACTCACCGCGAACGAGGTGATGACCCAGGTGCCCTGCTCGGTACTTACCCCCAGATTGCCGGAAATGGTCGGCAAGGCGACGTTGGCAATGGTGGTATCGAGCACCTGCATGAACGTTGCCAGCGACAACCCGATGGTGGTCAGCAGCAAGCTCGGCGGGGTGAATGAAGCGGTGTTGCTCATCGCACGGCCGTCTTGCTGGAGCCTTCACTGTTTTCATGGATCAACCGCGAGATCATGGCATCGGCTTCAACCAACTGGCGGTCATACACCTGGGTGGTAAACGATGCCTTTTGCGCAGGCACCTGGGCCAACACAGGGCCGCTCTGGTCATGCAGGTCAACGCTAACCTGGGTCGAAAGACCGATACGCAGTGGATGGGCGGCCAGTTGCTCGGCATTGATATGAATACGCACTGGCACCCGCTGGACGATCTTGATCCAGTTGCCAGTGGCGTTCTGCGCTGGCAGCAGCGCGAAGGCACTGCCGGTGCCGGCGCCGAGACTGTCGATGGTGCCGCTATACTTGACCTCGCTACCATACAAGTCAGCAACAATGTCTACCGGCTGACCGATGCGCATGTTGCGCAACTGGGTTTCCTTGAAGTTGGCGTCGATCCATAGCTGGTCCAGGGGAATCACCGCCATGGTTGCGGTACCGGGTTCCAAGCGCTGACCCAATTGCACGGTGCGCTTGGCCACATAACCTGTAACCGGCGCCACCAGAGTGGTGCGTGCGGCAGCTAGGTAGGCCTGGCGCAACTCGGCAGCCGCGGCCATCACCTGTGGATGGGACGAAACCACGGTGTCATCAACCAGCGCAGTGGTGGTATTGAGCTGCTGCTTGGCATTGATCAGCGAACTTTGTGCCGAGGCCAGATCATCACGGGCGTGAGACAGCTCTTCCAGGGAAATTGCCCCGCCCGCAGCAAGGGTCTTGCGTCGGTTGTAGTTTTCCTGGGCTTTGGTCTGTTCAGCCTGACGCGCCGCGACCTGAGCCCGCATGCCATCGACATTGCTGTACAACCCGCGCACCTGACGCACAGCACGGGCCAACTGCGCCTGCGCAGCCTGTAAACCCACTTCGGCATCACTGGGATCGAACTCAATCAGTACTTGGCCAGCATGAACCAGATCACCATCGTCGGCGCCGATGCTGACGACGGTACCGGTGATCAACGGCGTGATCTCTACAACGTTGCCGTTGACATAGGCATCGTCGGTTTCTTCATTCCATCGCCCGTAAAGCTCATGCCAGGCCCATACCGTGCCCCCGCCAAGCACGACCAGCAAGGCAAGGCCGAACAACCAGGTTTTGCGTTTTCGGGTGTTGTGGAGATCTTGCGCGCTGTTGGCGCTATCAGGCATGTCGCTCATTTCGCACCTACCCGCAGAGCTGTCAGGGTGTCGCCGGCTGCAAGCAATACTTTTGTCAGCAAGCCTTCAAGGGTTGCCAGTTCCGTTGCATCGAGCACGCCTACCAACTCATTCATTGCTGCTGCACCGATCTGCGGCAATTGGTCCGCCAGTTTCTGCCCTTCCTCGCTCAAACCAAGACGCACTTGACGCCGGTCATCCGGGCAACGCCGACGCTCGATCAATTGCTTTTGTTCGAGACGATCGAGCATGCGCGTCATCGAACCGCTATCCAGAGACAGATAACGGCACAGCTCGGCAGGGGTATCGACACCGTATTGGGAAACGATGATCAACACCTTGAACTGCGCGGCAGTGACGCCGAAGTCTTGCAGGTGGCTGTCGAGAATGCGGTCCTTGACCAGCGCGGCGCGCCCCAGGAGCAAGCCTATGGTGCAGGTCTGGAAGTTTTCGGGGGAGAAATGCTGCATGAAGGCATTACCTGCTTAGGCAGTTAGTAACATAATGTTACTGCCTAGACAGCTAGCGTCAAGCCATTAATTAGCCTGCTTACTATTTGCCTATAAAAAATCGCGGGGCAACTCAGTGGCCGCACCGCGATGGTTTAAGCAGGAATACCGCTATGGAAACGAAATTCTTCATCCGGGGTGGTGATCAATTCGGCTTCAACCTCTCTGACCTTCAGTACTACCCGCTCGACATCCGCCGCTTCACCGTATTGATGCGCCAGCTTGAGGTAACCCTGGTAATGCCGGGCTTCGCTGTTGAGCAGGCCGTGATAGAACTTGCCCAATTCTTCGTCCAGATGCGGCACCAACGCGGCAAAGCGCTCGCAGCTGCGCGCCTCGATAAATGCACCGACCACCAGCGTGTCGACCAGTTTCACCGGTTCGTGCGTGCGCACCACGCGACGCAACCCGGATGCATAGCGCCCGGCCGAAAGTGGACGCAGACCGATCTTGCGGCGCTTCATCAGCCGCAGGACTTGTTCATGATGCACCAGCTCTTCACGTGCCAGGCGCGACATCATGTTGATCAGGTCCAGGTGCGTGTTGTACTTGGCCATCAGGCTCAACGCTGTACTGGCGGCCTTGAACTCGCAGTTCTTGTGGTCGATCAGCAGGGTTTCCTGATCGGCAAGGGCGGCCTGAACCCAGGCATCGGGAGTACGGCAACCAAGGAACGCATCAATTTCGGGAATAAGGTGCATAGGCTCACAAACAGGCAGGGCAACGACAAGAGCGGCGATTATACCGGCGGTGGAGGCGATCACCAGTGGACTATGCTTGATACATATCAGGCCCATCGCATTGAGTGCCGTCTATAGTCAGACAGCGGTGACCAATTCTGAAGGGAGTTCACGCTCATGCTAGAAGTACGCAGCATCCTGGTGGTACTCGATCCCGAGCACGCCCACAGCCGGGCCCTGACCCGGGCGAAACTGATCGCAGGCGTCACGGGTGCTCGTCTGCACTTGTTGATGTGCGATAAAAAACACGACCACAGCGCCTTGTTGAGCCTGTTGTGCAGCCAACTGCACGACGACGGCTACAACAATGTGACCTACGAACAAGCGTGGCATGACACCCTGCATGAATCGATCATCAGCGTACAACAAGCTGAAGGTTGCGAGCTGGTCATCAAGGAGCACCGGCCAGACAACCCCCTGAAAAAAGCCCTGCTCACCCCTTCCGACTGGAAACTGTTGCGCCAATGCCCGTGCGCGGTGCTGATGGTCAAGACCGAGCGGCCGTGGACCGGCGGGGTAATCCTCGCCGCCGTGGATGTCGGCAATCACGACGAACCGCATCGTCTACTGCATACGAGCATCATCAATCATGGCTACGAGATCGCCAGCCTGGCCAAGGGCGACCTGCATGTGATCAGCGCCCATCCGTCGCCGATGCTCTCGGCGGCCGACCCGGTGTATCAATTGAAAGAAACCATCGAGCAGCGCTATCGCGAAGAATGCACCGCCTTCCAAGCCGAATTCGACATCAAGGATGATCGCTTGCATGTTGCCGAGGGCCCAGCCGATGTGCTGATTCCTTACACCGCGAAGAAGTACGATGCGGTGGTGACCGTGATCGGCACCGTGGCCCGTACGGGCATCTCCGGCGCATTGATAGGCAACACTGCCGAGGTTGTGCTCGATTCGCTGGAATGCGACGTGTTGGTACTCAAGAGCGATGAAGCAAAAGTCCACCTGACCGAGCTGGCGCGGGGCTGAGGCCTGGATCGTAGGGTTTGCCCCGCGCTTTACGGATCGCGGGGCAAACGAATTTAACCCAGGGCATCCTTGAGAAAGCCTGGCGCGATATAGCGCTGGTAATGCGCTTCGGACAGCAAGAAGAATTCCCGATCAATGGCATCACGCAGTTCGGGCAATTCCCAGCCACGAAACTCCGGCAACAACACCATGCCATAGGCCTCCAGCTCGCGAATTACCCGCGCGCCGCGGGCGATCAACTGATAGGCCCAGCAGTATTCGGATTGATGTGGCACAAAGCGGATTTTGCGCTGCACCAGTTGCTGGCGCAGGCGCTCGGCATCAAAGACCTCAAGTTTGGCCACCATGACCTGTACCAGCAATTGCTCAAGACGCAGCCAGACCGCGCGCTTTTCATCTTCGTTATAGCCGTTCCAATTGATCACTTCATGATGAAAACGCTTGCAGCCACGACACACCAGATCCCCGTAAACCGTGGAACACAGGCCGACACAAGGCGTTTTAATTGACTGATTGGACATGAAAAAACCGACAGCTATGCGGTGGAACAGGCTGTCATGTTAGCCCTTTGTCTAACGGGGGTCACCCGCTAAAGTGATGAAGCGCGCCTTACCTTTATCAACTTTTTCCAGTAGAATTGCCCGGCCTTTTTAAGGCGCCAAATGTCCGTTAGAAGCTGTTTTCAAAGCGTCACGAGCACAGTTGATCCGGTAGAACGGCGTTGGCCTGGGATATTCGCCTGTCGCATATCCCTCGCCAGCCCTCATCAGCCTCCGTTCTACAGGCGTAAAACTTTGAAAGCAGCTTCTGTAAGGATTTCCTGCAACCCTGGCTACGCGGCCCAAGAAGCCGTATTGCGCACGGGTGCCGGAATTTCTGGATGAGCGTCCCGGACACCCATTTGGGACCACTGATGAGGGTAATAACTGTGCTTGAAGCCTACCGCAAACACATCGAAGAGCGTGCCGCCCAGGGTATCGTGCCCCAGCCGCTTAACGCCGAACAAACCGCAGGCCTGGTCGAGCTGCTGAAGAACCCTCCTGCTGGCGAAGAGGCAGTCCTCGTCGACCTGATCACCAATCGCGTTCCACCAGGAGTGGACGAAGCTGCCTACGTAAAGGCCGGCTTCCTCTCCGCTATCGCCAAAGGCGAAGCCACTTCCCCACTGATCGACAAGAAGCGTGCTGTCGAACTGCTGGGCACCATGCAGGGCGGCTACAACATCGCCACCATGGTCGAGCTGCTGGATGACGCTGAACTGGCCGCTGTTGCTGCCGAACAGCTCAAGCACACCCTGCTGATGTTCGACGCCTTCCACGACGTCGCCGAAAAAGCCAAGGCCGGTAACGTTCACGCCAAGGCCGTCATGGAATCCTGGGCTGCAGGCGAGTGGTTCACTGCCCGTCCGGCCATCGAAGACAAATACACCTTGACCGTTTTCAAGGTCCCTGGTGAAACCAACACCGACGACCTGTCCCCTGCCCCGGACGCCTGGTCGCGCCCTGACATCCCGCTGCACGCCCTGGCCATGCTGAAAATGGCCCGTGACGGCATCGAGCCTGAGCAACCAGGCGTTGTCGGCCCCCTCAAGCAGATCGAACAAGTCAAGGCCAAGGGCTTCCCGGTCGCCTACGTCGGTGACGTAGTGGGTACCGGTTCCTCGCGTAAATCCGCCACCAACTCGGTGCTGTGGTTCTTCGGCGACGACATCCCTTACGTGCCGAACAAGCGCGGCGGTGGTTTCTGCTTCGGCACCAAGATCGCCCCGATCTTCTACAACACCATGGAAGACGCCGGCGCTCTGCCAATCGAGTTCGACTGCACCAACCTGGGCATGGGCGACGTCATCGACGTCTACCCGTACAAGGGCGAAGTGCGTCGTCACGGCAGCGACGAGCTGGTCACCAACTTCCAGCTGAAAACCGAAGTACTGCTCGACGAAGTCCGCGCTGGCGGCCGTATCCCGCTGATCGTCGGCCGTGGCCTGACCGAGAAGGCGCGTGCCGAACTGGGCCTGGGCCCAACCGATCTGTTCAAGCTGCCTGAAACCCCAGCCGACACCGGCAAGGGCTACAGCCTGGCACAGAAAATGGTCGGCAAGGCTTGCGGCCTGGCAGAAGGCAAAGGCGTTCGTCCTGGCACCTACTGCGAACCGAAGATGACCACCGTCGGCTCCCAGGACACCACTGGCCCGATGACCCGCGACGAGCTCAAAGACCTCGCCTGCCTGGGCTTCTCTGCTGACCTGGTCATGCAGTCGTTCTGCCACACTGCGGCCTATCCGAAGCCAATCGACGTCAACACCCACCACACCCTGCCGGATTTCATCCGCACCCGTGGCGGCGTGTCCCTGCGTCCAGGCGACGGCATCATCCACAGCTGGCTGAACCGCATGCTGCTGCCGGATACCGTCGGTACCGGTGGTGACTCGCACACCCGTTTCCCGATCGGCATTTCCTTCCCGGCCGGTTCCGGCCTGGTCGCCTTCGCCGCAGCCACCGGCGTCATGCCGCTGGACATGCCGGAGTCGGTACTGGTGCGCTTCAAGGGCAAACTGCAACCCGGCATCACCCTGCGCGACCTGGTTCACGCCATCCCTTACTACGCCATCCAGAAAGGCCTGCTGACCGTCGAGAAGAAGGGCAAGATCAACGCCTTCTCCGGCCGCATCCTGGAAATCGAAGGCCTGGACGAACTGACCGTCGAGCAAGCGTTCGAACTGTCCGACGCCTCGGCTGAGCGTTCTGCTGCCGGTTGCTCGATCAAGCTGCCAGAAAAGGCCATTGCCGAGTACCTGCAGTCGAACGTTACCCTGCTGCGCTGGATGATCAGCGAAGGCTATGGCGACGCCCGTACCCTGGAACGTCGTGCTCAAGCGATGGAAGCCTGGTTGGCCAACCCAGTTCTGCTGGAAGCCGACAAGGACGCCGAATACGCCGAAATCATCGAGATCGACCTGGCCGACGTCAAAGAGCCTGTGCTCTGCGCGCCGAACGACCCGGACGATGCTCGCCTGCTGTCGAGCGTACAAGGCGAGAAGATCGACGAAGTGTTCATCGGTTCGTGCATGACCAACATCGGTCACTTCCGCGCTGCCGGCAAGTTGCTGGAGAAGGTCAAGGGTGGCATCCCTACCCGTCTGTGGCTGGCTCCGCCAACCAAGATGGACGCCCACCAGTTGACCGAAGAAGGCTACTACGGCATCTACGGCAAAGCCGGTGCACGCATGGAAATGCCAGGTTGCTCGCTGTGCATGGGTAACCAGGCACGCGTACAGACCGGTTCGACTGTGGTTTCCACTTCGACCCGTAACTTCCCGAACCGCCTGGGCGACGCCACTAACGTCTACCTGGCCTCGGCCGAACTGGCTGCTGTTGCCTCGATTCTGGGCAAGCTGCCAACCGTCGAAGAGTACATGGAATATGCGAAGAACATCGACAGCATGGCTGCCGACGTTTACCGCTACCTGAGCTTCGACCAGATCGCCGAGTTCCGTGAAGCTGCTGCGAGCGCCAACATCCCGGTCGTTCAAGCCTAAGCTGACTTAGCGTAAAAGAGCCCCGCCAATCGGCGGGGCTCTTTGTTTTTGGCTGTCCAACCCATACAATCGCGGCGCAAGTCGAGTCGTCGCACCGCAGCTCCCACAGACGCCTAAATCACAAACAGATCCACAAATCGATGCACAGCCGTCGCCTCAAGCACTTGCTGATTCTTGCACAAAGCAAAAATCTCATTCACCCGCTGCCCGGCAAAACGCGTTGCCAAGCTGGCTTTGAACTTCTCCTCCAACAACGGGATACCTTCGGCACGGCGCCGACGATGGCCTATCGGGTATTCCACCAGCACCTGCTCAGTGCTTGACCCATCATTAAAAAATACCTGCACGGCATTGGCGATCGAGCGCTTGTCGGCCTCCAGGTACTCACGCGTGAACCGAGGGTCTTCGACGATATCCATCTTCTCGCGCAAGCGATCGATGATGGGGTGCGCAGCATGGAATTCATCCTCGTACTGTTCGGCCACCAGATTGCCGAAGATCAGCGGCACGGCGGTCATGTACTGGATGCAGTGGTCGCGATCAGCGGCATTGGCCAGCTTGCCAACCTTGGAAATGATCCGTATCGCCGACTCATGCGTGGTGATCACAATCCGTTCGATCTCATGCAGGCGATTGCGTACCTGCGGATGAAGCGCTACGGCTGCTTCACAAGCGGTCTGGGCATGGAACTCGGCAGGGAAACTGATCTTGAACAGTACGTTTTCCATCACGTAGCTGGAGAAGGGTTGAGAGAAGCTGAAGGTGCGTTCGCCTTCAGGCTTGAGCGCCAGATCCTTATTGGTATGGCTGAACAATACATCGTAGAAGCCCCACTGCGGGGCACTCATTACACCAGGTACCCCCATTTCGCCGCGCAGGGCGATGTCCGCCAAGCGTACACCGCGACTTGAAGCATCCCCCGCCGCCCAGGACTTACGCGAGCCTGCATTGGGCGCATGACGGTAGGTGCGCAGCGCCTGGCCATCGACAAACGCGTGGGACAATGCCGACAACAACTGCTCGCGGTCGGCACCCATCAGCTTGGCGCACACAGCAGTAGACGCGACCTTGACCAGTAGCACGTGGTCCAGACCAACGCGATTGAACGAGTTTTCCAAGGCTATCACCCCCTGGATCTCGTGGGCCATGACCATGGCCTCAAGCACTACCCGCATGCTCAATGGCGCTTCGCCATTAGCCACACGCTTTTGCGATAGATGGTCGGCCACCGCCAGGATGCCACCGAGGTTGTCCGAGGGATGCCCCCATTCGGCGGCCAGCCAGGTGTCGTTGTAGTCGAGCCAGCGGACGATACAACCAATGTCCCAGGCTGCCTTGACTGGGTCCAGACGGTAGCAGGTGCCCGGTACTCGCGCACCGTACGGCACCACCGTGCCCTCCACCAACGGTCCCAAGTGCTTGGTGCATTCGGGGAAGCGCAACGCCAACAGGCCGCATCCCAGCGTATCCATCAGGCAATTGCGCGCCGTATCCAGCGCCTGCGCGGACTCGACCTTGTAGTTCAGGACATAGTCAGCAATGTCCTGCAGCACCCGGTCGTAGTCAGGGCGGTTATTCAGATCAACGTTGGCACTCATTTCACTTCTCTCTGTTGTAGGCAAACAGGGAGCCAAGCGCCGCTACTGATTAGAAGGCATCACCGGGTACGCGCACCCAACCCTCCATCAGTACCCGAGCACTACGGCTCATGATCGCTTTGGTGACGGTCCATTCACCATTCACCTGACGGGCTTCGGCGCCAACGCGCAAAGTGCCCGACGGATGACCGAAACGTACTGCACTGCGCTCACCGCCGCCGGCCGCGAGGTTGACCAGGGTGCCGGGAACCGCCGCTGCGGTGCCGATGGCCACGGCTGCCGTACCCATCATGGCGTGGTGCAACTTGCCCATGGATAGCGCACGTACCACTAGATCAACGTCTGTGGCTGCCACAGCTTTACCACTGGACGACTGGTAAGCCGTTGCTGGCGCGACAAATGCCACTTTAGGCGTGTGCTGGCGCTTGACAGCTTCGTCGACGTGCTTGATCAAGCCCATGCGCACCGCGCCATGGGCACGGATGGATTCAAAACGGGCCAAGGCTTGCGGGTCGCTGTTGATCGCGTCCTGCAGCTCGGTACCGGTGTAGCCGATCGCTTGGGCCTGAACAAAAATGGTCGGGATACCGGCGTTGATCAAAGTAACCTTGAGCGTGCCGATACCCGGCACCTCCAAGTCATCGATCAGGTTGCCGGTAGGGAACATCGAACCACCCTCGCCGTCCTCGTCCGCTGCCGGGTCCATGAACTCTAGTTGCACTTCTGCGGCCGGAAAGGTCACGCCATCGAGCTCGAAGTCGCCGGTCTCCTGCACTTCACCGTTGGTGATCGGGACATGAGCGATGATGGTCTTACCGATGTTGGCTTGCCAGATCCGCACGGTGGCGATGCCGTTTTGCGGCACACGACTGCTGTCGACCAGGCCAGCGCTGATCGCAAAAGAGCCGACGGCAGCCGATAGGTTGCCGCAGTTACCGCTCCAGTCAACGAACGCCTTGTCGATCGATACTTGCCCGAACAGGTAGTCGACATCGTGCTCGGCCTTGATGCTGCGCGAGAGAATCACGGTCTTGCTGGTGCTGGAAGTAGCACCCCCCATGCCGTCGATTTGCTTGCCGTAAGGGTCCGGGCTGCCGATTACTCGCAGCAACAACGCATCGCGTGACTCACCGGGAATCTGCGCACTCTCGGGCAGATCCTGAAGACGGAAGAACACACCTTTGCTGGTGCCGCCACGAATGTAAGTGGCGGGGATTTTCACTTGAGGAACATGTGCCATAGCTGTTGTCCTGTTGATGCTTTGGGGGAGCTATCACGAGACAAGCCCACCCCCATTGGAGCAGGCTTGTCCCGCGATCGGCCTTACCTCAGGCTGTCGCTGATTCGAGGAAGTCCTGGGCAAAGCGCTGCAACACGCCACCCGCTTCGTAGATCGACACTTCTTCGGCGGTATCCAGACGGCATGTCACAGGCACGTCGACGCGCTCGCCATTGCGACGGGTGATCACCAAGGTCAAGGTTGCCCGCGGCGTACGCTCACCGATGACGTCATAGGTTTCAGTGCCGTCGATTTCCAGGGTCTTGCGATTGACCCCCGGCTTGAACTCCAGCGGCAGCACACCCATACCCACCAGGTTGGTGCGGTGGATACGTTCGAAGCCTTCGGCAACGATGGCCTCGACGCCCGCCAGACGCACACCTTTGGCCGCCCAGTCACGAGATGAGCCCTGGCCGTAGTCGGCACCGGCAACGATGATCAGTGGCTGCTTGCGCTCCATGTAGGTTTCGATGGCTTCCCACATGCGAGTAACTTTGCCTTCCGGCTCGATCCGCGCCAGCGAACCCTGCTTGACCTTACCGCCTTCCTGGACCATTTCGTTGAACAGTTTCGGGTTGGCGAAGGTTGCACGTTGTGCGGTCAGGTGGTCACCACGGTGGGTCGCGTAGGAGTTGAAGTCTTCTTCCGGCAAGCCCATCTTCGCCAAGTATTCACCGGCTGCGCTGTCGAGCATGATGGCGTTGGACGGCGACAGGTGATCGGTAGTGATGTTGTCCGGCAACACCGCCAACGGACGCATACCCTTGAGCGTACGCTCACCGGCCAGCGCACCTTCCCAGTACGGCGGACGACGGATGTAGGTGCTCATTGGGCGCCAGTCGTACAGTGGCTCGACCTTCGGACCACGATCTTCCTCGATGGCAAACATCGGTATGTACACCTGACGGAACTGTTCCGGCTTCACCGAGGCACGGACCACCGCGTCGATTTCCTCGTCGCTCGGCCAGATGTCCTTGAGACGGATTTCCTTGCCATCAACCACCGCCAGGACGTCTTTTTCGATGTCGAAGCGAATGGTACCGGCAATGGCATAGGCCACCACCAGGGGCGGAGAAGCCAGGAAGGCTTGCTTGGCATAAGGATGGATACGGCCGTCGAAGTTGCGGTTACCCGAAAGCACGGCGGTGGCGTACAGGTCGCGGTCGATGATTTCCTGCTGGATAACCGGGTCCAGAGCGCCGGACATGCCGTTGCACGTGGTGCAGGCAAACGCCACGATGCCGAAACCGAGTTCTTCCAACTCCTGGTCAAGACCGGCTTCCTTGAGGTACAGGGCCACAGTTTTCGAGCCCGGAGCCAGGGACGACTTGACCCATGGCTTGCGCACCAGACCAAGCTTGTTGGCATTGCGCGCCAAGAGGCCTGCCGCAATCACGTTGCGCGGGTTACTGGTATTGGTGCAACTGGTAATGGCGGCGATGATTACCGCACCGTCCGGCATCTGTCCCGGCACTTCCTGCCATTCACCGGCAATACCCTTGCTTGCCAGCTCGCTGGTGGCGACGCGGGCGTGCGGGTTGGACGGGCCCGCCATGTTACGCACGACGCTGGACAGGTCGAAGCGCAGCACGCGCTCGTATTCGGCGTTGACCAGGCTGTCGGACCACAGGCCGGCGACCTTGGCGTAGGTCTCGACCAGCTTGACCTGCTCGTCTTCGCGGCCGGTCAGTTTGAGATAGTCGATGGTTTGCTGATCGATGGAGAACATCGCAGCGGTGGCGCCGTATTCCGGTGCCATGTTGGAGATGGTCGCACGATCACCCAGGGTCAAGGCGCGAGCACCTTCGCCGTAGAATTCCAGGTAGGCGCCAACGACTTTTGCCTTGCGCAGGAACTCGGTCAAGGCCAGCACTACGTCGGTCGCGGTGATGCCTGGCTGGGGCTTGCCGGACAGCTCGACGCCTACGATTTCCGGCAGGCGCATCCACGAGGCTCGGCCGAGCATGACGTTCTCGGCCTCCAGACCGCCAACACCGATGGCAATCACGCCCAAGGCATCGACGTGCGGAGTGTGGCTGTCAGTGCCGACACAGGTATCAGGGTACGCCACGCCACGTTCGGCATGGATCACCGGCGACATCTTCTCCAGGTTGATCTGGTGCATGATGCCGTTGCCTGGCTGGATCACATCGACGTTCTTGAACGCCTTTTTGGTCCAGTTGATGAAATGGAAACGGTCTTCGTTTCGACGATCTTCGATAGCGCGGTTCTTCTCGAACGCCTGTGGGTCGAAGCCGCCACATTCCACTGCCAACGAGTGGTCGACGATCAGTTGCACCGGCACCACTGGGTTGACCTTGGCCGGATCACCGCCGCCATCGGCGATGGCATCACGCAGACCAGCAAGGTCGACCAGCGCGGTCTGACCAAGAATATCGTGACAGACAACACGCGCAGGAAACCAAGGGAAGTCCAGGTCACGCTTGCGCTCGATCAGTTGGCTCAGCGACGCATTGAGGCTGGCCGGATCACAGCGGCGCACCAGGTTTTCTGCCAATACGCGAGAGGTGTAGGGAAGTTGATCATAGGCGCCGGGCTTGATCGCATCGACAGCCGAGCGAGCATCGAAATAATCCAGGCCAGTGCCCGGCAGGTTTTTGCGAAATTCAGTATTCATGGCACAGGGACTCAATCACGGTAAGTTCAGTGGCTGGCAGGCCGTCTGCATGCCCGTGGGTGAGAGCTTGCTTGCCCGGCGACTGCGACCTCTCGGCTAAGTCGCAATCGTGGGGCAAGCCCGCTCCTACCCGGCGCTGACAGGCTTACTGCCTCAGGCTCAGCGTTGTTCGATTGGCACGAACTTGCGCTGATCGACGCCGGTGTACTCGGCGCTCGGACGGATGATGCGGTTGTTGGCGCGCTGCTCGAACACGTGCGCTGCCCAGCCGGTCAGGCGCGAGCAGACGAAGATCGGGGTGAACAGCTTGGTTGGAATGCCCATGAAGTGATAGGCCGAGGCATGGTAGAAGTCGGCGTTGGGGAACAGCTTCTTCTGCTCCCACATGGTCTTGTCGATCGCCTCGGACACCGGATACAGCACAGTGTCACCGACTTCGTCAGCGAGCTTCTTCGACCAGCCCTTGATCACTTCGTTACGTGGGTCGGACTCTTTGTAGATGGCATGGCCAAAGCCCATGATCTTGTCTTTGCGCTCGAGCATCTGCAGCAGTTCGGCCACAGCGTCCTGCGGACTCTGGAAACGCTCGATCAGTTCCATTGCCGCTTCGTTCGCGCCACCATGCAGCGGGCCGCGCAACGAGCCAATGGCCGCCGTGATGCACGAGTACAAGTCAGACAGGGTGGAGGCGCACACACGGGCAGTGAACGTCGATGCGTTGAATTCGTGCTCGGCGTAAAGAATCAGCGAGACGTTCATCACCTTGACGTGCAGTTCGCTCGGCTTCTTGTCATGCAGCAGGTGCAGGAAGTGGCCACCGATGGTGTCTTCGTCGCTGGTGCAGTTGATACGCACGCCGTCATGGCTGAAGCGGTACCAGTAGCACATTACTGCCGGGAACAGTGCCAGCAGACGGTCGGTCTTGTCGCGCTGCTGCTCAAAAGTCAGTTCAGGCTCCAGAGTACCGAGCATCGAGCAACCGGTACGCATCACATCCATCGGATGGGCGTCAGCCGGGATACGCTCGAGCACTTCTTTGAGTGCTTGCGGCAGATCGCGCAGGGTTTTGAGCTTGCCTTTGTACTCGGCCAACTGAACCTTGCTCGGCAGCTCACCATACAGGAGCAGGTAGGCGACTTCTTCGAATTCGGCACCCGCGGCCAGGTCACGTACGTCGTAACCACGATAGGTCAGGCCGGCACCAGCCTGGCCCACGGTAGACAGTGCGGTTTGCCCGGCCACTTGACCACGCAGGCCGGCACCACTGAGTACTTTTGCTTCGGCCATGTCTTTCTCCGTTCTTGAAATTTTTATGGAATCTTGGCTAATCGCGGGTCAGGCCCGCAGCTACGGTTCAGTTCTTTTTCTGGGCGAACAGAGCGTCGAGGCTTTGCTCGAACGCGTGGTAGTTGATGGCGTCGTACAGCTCCATGCGGGTCTGCATGGTGTCGATCACATTCTTTTGAGTGCCATCGCGGCGCAGCGCGGTGTAGACATTCTCGGCCGCCTTGTTCATGGCGCGGAATGCCGACAGCGGGTAGAGCACCAGCGATACGTCGACCGAAGCAAGCTCTTCGGTGGTGTACAGAGGGGTCGCACCGAATTCGGTGATGTTCGCCAGGATCGGCGCTTTCACTCGATCAGCGAAGGTCTTGTACATGGCAAGTTCAGTAATGGCTTCCGGGAAGACCATGTCGGCACCGGCTTCAATGCAGGCCGCGGCACGGTCCAACGCAGCTTCCAGGCCTTCGACGGCCAGGGCGTCAGTACGCGCCATGATCACGAAGCTGTCGTCGGTACGGGCATCGACGGCGGCCTTGATGCGGTCGACCATCTCTTGCTGAGAGACGATTTCCTTGTTTGGACGGTGGCCACAGCGCTTGGCGCCAACCTGGTCCTCGATGTGGATGGCCGCCGCGCCGAACTTGATCATCGACTTGACGGTGCGCGCCACGTTGAATGCCGAAGAACCGAAGCCGGTGTCCACGTCTACCAGCAGCGGCAGATCACATACATCGGTGATCCGGCGCACGTCGGTGAGCACGTCATCCAACCCGGTAATACCAAGATCCGGCAGGCCCAGGGAGCCGGCCGCTACACCGCCACCCGACAGGTAAATCGCCTTGAAGCCGGCTCGCTTGGCCAGCAACGCATGGTTGGCGTTGATCGCACCGACGACCTGCAGCGGGTGCTCGGCGGCGACAGCATCACGAAAACGCTGGCCGGGACTGCTTTTCTGACTCATGACTCACCTCGTGGGCTGGTAGCGTCCAGGTAATGACGCTCGATATTGCGTTTGGAGGCGCCGATGTGACGACGCATCAAGAGCTCGGCCAGTTCACCGTCACGGTCGGCGATGGCATCGAGAATCCGGTGGTGTTCAGCGAACGCCTGGTGTGGTCGATTGGGCGTGGCGGAGAACTGGATGCGGTACATACGCACGAGTTGATACAGCTCGCCACAGAGCATCTGCACCAAGGTGCGGTTGCCACTGCCCTGAATGATCCGGTAATGAAAATCGTAATCGCCTTCCTGCTGGTAGTAGCCCAGCCCAGCCTGGAAGGTGGCATCGCGCTCATGGGTGTCGAGCACCCGGCGCAGCTCGTCGATCTCGGCTACGCTCATACGCTCGGCAGCCAGGCGACAGGCCATGCCTTCCAGCGACTCGCGAATCTCGTACAGCTCGATCAGCTCGGCATGGCTTAGCGAAACCACCCGCGCACCGACATGAGGCACCCGCACCAACAGGCGCTGGCCTTCGAGGCGATGGATGGCCTCGCGCAGCGGGCCGCGGCTAATGCCGTAGGTGCGCGCCAGCTCTGGCTCGGAGATTTTGCTGCCAGGGGCGATCTCACCCTTGACAATGGCCGCCTGGATACGCCGGAAGACGTTTTCCGAGAGTGTTTCGGAATCCTCGGCTATTGCGCCAGGCGCTTGGGCTGTATCCAGCATATTGTCGACACCTCGCAAATCAGTGAGGCCAAAACTAGCCAAATCCAACGACATAGTCAAAGACAAAATCAATATTGTCGACAATCGTCTAAGAACGAAACTCACCGCCCCTGCTGTTGTCAGAGTCCAGCCGCTGGCGCCAGCACACCAGCGTGATAGAATGCCGCGCCCCCACACAGGGCATGAATAGTGTGCTTGCCATCATTTTGTGGTGATGGCAGATAAACGAGGAAGCTTGCGCAGAACTGCCAGTGGCCTTGACCCAAACATCGCACAGCACCGCGCCAGGATTTATGAGACTTACGCCCCTCCCACTGTTGCTCAGCCTGTTTTTGTTGCCTGCCCTCGGCCAGGCCGCGGAAAAGACCGTGTACGGTCTTAATGAATACGCCCGTCTTGCCGATATCGACCTGGAGGTTGCCGCCAAGCTCGATACCGGTGCCAAGACCGCCTCGCTCAGCGCCCGCGACATAAAGCGCTTCAAGCGCAATGGCGAATCCTGGGTACGCTTCTACCTGGCAATTGACGCAGCCCACGCGCATCCGATAGAACGGCCTCTGGCCCGTGTCAGCAAGATCAAGCGACGTGCCGGCGATTACAACCCGGATGAAGGCAAGGCCTACACTGCCCGCCCGGTTATCGAAATGAACATCTGCATGGGGACGGCCAAACGCGTGATCGAAGTGAACCTGACCGACCGTAGTGCTTTCCAGTACCCGCTGCTGATTGGCTCCGAGGCGCTGAAGCACTTTGATGCACTGGTCGACCCAAGCCTTAAATACGCGGCCGGCAAACCTGCCTGCGCCCCTGACGCTCAAACCGCAGAGTAATCCCGATGCGCTCTCTTACCCTTCATCTGAAAGTCCTGATCACCGTACTGGTGCTGCTGGGCATCATTGTCACGGCCTACCAGATCTTCTTTCTCGGGATCCCGGTGACCGAAGACGAGACCGACGATCTGTGGAACATCGACGCCAAGGTCGAGTTCGTCGCCAACCCCAAGGACCCGGTCAAGGTACAGATGTTCGTGCCCCCGTTGAGCCATGACTATGTCAGCCTCAATGAGAGCTTCATTTCCAACAACTATGGCGTCAGCGTCAACCGTGTCGACGGCAACCGCAAGGTAACCTGGTCGGCCCGCCGCGCCAGCGGCAATCAGACCCTGTACTACCGCCTGGTGCTGACCAAGCGCTACAGCACCGAAAAAGCCAAGATCAAGGGCCCGACTTTCCGCGACAGCCTGGCCGTGGAAGGCCCGGAAAAAATTGCCGCCGAAGCATTGATGGCCCCCATTCGCCAGCACTCTGCCGACGTCGAGACCTTTGTCAGCGAGACCATCAAGCGGGTCAACAACCTCAATGACGATAACGTCAAGTTGCTGCTGGCAGGCGACACCTCGTCCCTGAACAAAGCCAAGGTCATCGACCTGCTGCTGTCGATCGCGCACGTCCCGGTAGAAAAAGTCCACACCATTCGCCTGGTGGCCGACCAACCGCAAACCCCTGAACTGTGGTTGCGCAGCTTCAATGGCACCGACTGGCTGTACTTCAATCCAGATACCGGCGAGCAAGGCCTGCCAACCGACCGCCTGCTGTGGTGGACCGGTGATGACAATCTGATCACCGTCGATGGCGGCAAAAAAGCCAATGTCAGCTTCAGCCTGAACAACAGCGAGATGAACGCCATCCGCCTGGCCAAGCTGACTGATGAGAACACCGACGCCGACTTCCTCGAATACTCGCTCTACGGCCTGCCGCTGCAAACCCAGCAGACCTTCATGATCATGGTCATGATCCCGATCGGCGTTCTGGTGATCCTGGTGCTGCGCAACCTGATCGGCCTGCAGACCCTGGGTACCTTTACCCCGGTGCTGATCGCCCTGGCTTTCCGTGAAACGCAGTTGGGCTTCGGCATCATCCTGTTCACAGTGATTACCGCGCTCGGGCTGTCGCTACGCTCCTATCTGGAACACCTCAAGCTGCAAATGCTGCCGCGCCTGTCGGTGGTGTTGACCTTCGTCGTGGTGTTGATCGCCGCCATCAGCCTGTTCAGCCACAAGCTGGGCCTGGAGCGCGGCCTGTCTGTGGCGCTGTTCCCGATGGTGATCCTGACCATGACCATCGAGCGTCTGTCGATCACCTGGGAAGAGCGTGGTGGTGGCCATGCCATGAAGGTTGCCATCGGCACCCTGTTCGCCGCCTCGATTGCCCACCTGCTGATGAGCGTGCCGGAGCTTGTGTACTTCGTCTTCACCTTCCCAGCCGTACTGCTGATTCTGGTTGGCTTCATGCTGGCAATGGGTCGCTACCGCGGCTACCGCCTGACGGAGCTGGTACGTTTCAAAGCTTTCGTGAAGGCTGACGCCTGATGTTCGGTCTCTGGAAAACCTGGAAAGCCCTGGAGGCCCGGGGCATCATGGGTATCAATCGGCGCAATGCGGACTATGTCCTCAAGTACAACAAGCGCCACTTGTACCCGATTGTCGATGACAAGATCATCACCAAGGAGCGTGCGATCCAGGCCGGCATCCATGTGCCGGAAATGTACGGCATCATCTCGACCGAGAAAGAGATCGACAAACTTGGCGAGATCATCGGTGGGCGCAGCGACTTCGTGGTCAAGCCCGCCCAGGGCGCCGGCGGTGACGGCATCCTGGTGGTAGCCGATCGCTTCGAGGACCGCTATCGCACGGTGTCGGGCAAGATCATCAGCCACGAGGAAATCGAGCACCAGATTTCCAGCATCCTCACCGGCCTGTACTCCCTGGGCGGTCATCGCGACCGCGCCCTGATCGAGTACCGGGTCACCCCCGACCAGATCTTCAAGAGCATCAGCTACGAAGGTGTACCGGATATCCGCATCATCGTGCTGATGGGCTACCCGGTCATGGCCATGTTACGCCTGCCGACCCGCCAGTCGGGCGGCAAGGCCAACCTGCACCAGGGTGCCATCGGCGTGGGTGTCGACCTGGCTACGGGCGTGACCCTGCGGGGTACTTGGCTGAACAACATCATCAGCAAGCACCCGGACACCACCAACGCGGTGGACGGCGTGCAACTGCCGAACTGGGACGGCTTCATGAAGCTGGCCGCCGGTTGCTACGAGCTTTGCGGCCTGGGCTATATCGGTGTCGACATGGTACTCGACCAGGAAAAGGGCCCGTTGATTCTCGAACTCAACGCCCGTCCTGGCCTGAACATCCAGATCGCCAACGACTGCGGCCTGACCACGCGCACCCACGCGGTAGAAGCGCACCTGGAACAACTGGCCAAAGACGGTCGCCAGGAGTCTCCCGAGGAGCGTGTACGCTTCGCCCAGGAGCTCTTTGGCCACATACCGTCGAACTGAGTGCATCCATCCGCCGTGCGCCAACCGGCCCTGGTTGACGCACGTCGGGCACTTAAGGGCGTTCAACGCTAGGCGCCATACCTGCACGGGACTACAATCGCTCCCCCGCATTCTTAGCTGTTCACTTGCATGCCGACCTGTACGCTTCACCCCCTGCCCTACCTGGCCGACCCTGCGGCCTACTTTGCGCGCATCCGCCAGGCACCTGGCGCGGTACTGCTCGACAGCGCTCGACCGAACGCCGAACGCGGGCGCTTTGACCTGCTCAGCGCCTGGCCCGTGCAAACCCTGGCGCCCGCGCCAGACGAAGGCGGCAAGGCTTACCTGCAACGCCTGCGCATCAGCCTTGAACAACTGGGCCGGGCAGAGTTGCCAGACAACAGCGAACTACCCTTTGCCGGTGGCCTGATCGGCTACCTGAGCTATGACTTCGGACGACGCTTGGAGCAGCTACCCAGCCTTGCAGCCGACGACCTGGGCCTGGCCGATGCCTGCCTTGGGCTCTATGCCTGGGCCCTTATCAGCGATCATCTGCATGGGCGTACGCAATTGCTGTTCCACCCACAGTTGGCCGAGGACGAGCGCCAGCGTCTGATCAGCCTGTTTGAATCCCCGGCACCGGCCGCCGAAGCGCAGTTCTCGCTAATGGCACCGATGCGCGGCGATATCAGCGCCGAGGCCTATCGCCAGTCCTTTGACCGGGTACAGGCATACATCCATGCGGGCGACTGCTACCAGATCAACCTCACGCAACGATTCCGTGCGCCGTGCCAGGGCGACCCCTGGCATGCCTATCAGGCCGTGCGCCGCGCCTGCCCTACGCCTTTCTCCGGTTTCCAACTGCTGGCCGATGGCAGCGCCCTGCTGAGTTTCTCGCCTGAACGTTTTATCCAGGTCAGCAATGGCCGGGTCGAAACCCGACCCATCAAGGGCACCCGCCCGCGCAGTGCGGATGCCGAGCAAGATGCACGTAACGGGGCTGAGCTACTGACCAGCACCAAGGACCGCGCCGAAAACCTGATGATTGTCGATTTGCTGCGCAACGATCTGGGACGCACTTGCAAGATTGGCTCGGTGAAGGTACCTGAACTGTTCAGCCTGGAAAGCTACCCCAACGTGCATCACCTGGTCAGCAGCGTCACCGGCCAACTGGCCAGCGGCAAGGATGCTCTGGACTTGATCGCCGACAGCTTTCCTGGAGGCTCGATCACCGGGGCGCCAAAAATTCGCGCCATGCAGATCATCGATGAGCTCGAACCCAGCCGCAGGGCACTGTATTGCGGGTCATTGCTGTATGTGGACGTGCGCGGCGAGATGGACAGCTCCATCGCCATTCGCAGCTTGCTGGTCAAGGATGGACAGGTGAGCTGCTGGGGCGGTGGCGCAGTGGTCGCCGATTCGCAATGGCAGGCGGAATACGAAGAATCGATTACCAAAGTGAAGGTACTGCTCGATACGCTGCAAAGCCTGTAGCGAGCATCGCGGGGCAAGCGTGCGTCCACTCAGGCGGTGGGAGCGCGCTTGCACCGCGGTCAGGCCGCTACAGACTCAACGACCGATTGGAAGCCTTGATGAACTCTTTCTTCAACGCCTCGAAATCATGCACCGCCGGAAACTGCGGGAACTCGCGAATCACATTCTCCGGTGCGTGGAACAGAATTCCGGCATCGGCTTCGCCCAGCATGGTGGTGTCGTTGTACGAATCGCCCGCGGCAATCACACGATAGTAAAGGCTCTTGAAGGCCAGCACCGACTGGCGCTTGGGGTCCTTCTGACGTAGCTGGTAGCCGGTCACCCGGTCGGTTTCGTCGGTAAGCAGACGATGGCATAGCAAGGTCGGAAAGCCCAGCTGACGCATCAGCGGCTGGGAGAACTCGTAGAAAGTGTCGGAAAGGATCACCACCTGGAAGCGCTCGCGCAGCCAGTCCACGAATTCGATAGCGCCATCCAAAGGCTTGAGTGTGGCGATTACCGCCTGGATATCGGAAAGCTTCAGGCCATGCTCATCAAGAATGCGCAGGCGCTGCTTCATCAGCACGTCGTAATCGGGAATATCACGGGTGGTAGCCCGCAACGATTCGATTCCGGTTTTTTCCGCAAAGGCGATCCAGATCTCCGGGACCAATACGCCTTCCAGGTCGAGACAGGCAATTTCCACAACACACTCCTCGAACAACAGCAAAAATGGGAAGCGGCACTCTACATGCGCGGCGTCTGCCCGGGCAATTTTTGTTAACATTGCCTGATTACGAGCGCCAAGCGCCATTCAATGACCGGAAGCCGCCTGATGAGCCAACCCTTCGACGTCGCCGCCCTGGCCGCGACCTATGCCAACAAGTCGCCCCAAGACATCCTCAAGCTCGCCTTCGAGCACTTTGGCGATGATCTGTGGATCTCCTTCAGCGGCGCCGAAGATGTGGTGCTGGTGGACATGGCCTGGAAGCTGAACAAGAACGTCAAGGTGTTCAGCCTCGACACCGGCCGCCTGCATCCGGAAACGTATCGCTTCATTGATCAGGTGCGCGAACACTACAACCTGCCAATCGAAATCCTCTCCCCCGATCGCAGCAAGCTTGACCCTTTCGTCAAGGACAAAGGCCTGTTCAGCTTCTACAAGGATGGCCATGGCGAATGCTGCGGGATCCGCAAGATCGAACCGCTGCGGCGCAAGTTGAGCACCGTCAGCGCCTGGGCCACCGGTCAGCGCCGCGATCAGAGCCCGGGCACCCGCAGCCAAGTGGCGGCGTTGGAAATCGACGGCGCGTTTTCCACCCCCGAGCGTACCTTGTACAAATTCAACCCACTGGCGCAGATGAGTAGTGAGGAAGTCTGGGGCTATATCCGCATGCTTGAACTGCCTTACAACAGCTTGCATGAGCGCGGTTTCATCAGCATCGGCTGCGAGCCTTGCACCCGGCCCGTGCTGCCCAATCAACATGAACGCGAAGGTCGCTGGTGGTGGGAAGAGTCCACTCAGAAGGAATGCGGGTTGCATGCCGGCAACCTGATCAGCAAGGGCTGATCGCCCTGCGCCAAAACAACCGGCTTCGGCCGGTTTTTTCATGCCCGTGAAAAAGTGCTTGTGTCGCCACCATAGTGTATTGCTACACTAATACACATGGACGCCATGACGCTGCACATCGAACCCAGCTCCCCCGACCCGATCTACCGCCAGATCGTCGGCCAGATCACTCGCCTGATCAGTGCCGGAGCCTGCCCGCCGGGTACCCGCCTGCCCTCGGTGCGCGAGGTGGCCGCCGCCCACGCAATCAATCCGATGACCGTCTCCAAGGCCTATGCCTTGCTCGAAGCCCAAGGCTTGCTGGAGCGCCATCGCGGCAAGGGCATGCAGGTTGCTGCAGACCTTCAGACCGCTACCCCGACCGCCACCCGCCTGCAAGCATTGCTACCTACGCTGCAGGAACTGGCCCGCCAGGCACGCCAACTGGACTTGAGCCTCGATCAACTGGTCGAGGCACTCACACCTCTCATGAATGAAGCAACGCTTTCGAAGGATCGTAATGAATAACCTGCCCCTCGTGGTTGAAGCCCACGCCCTGAGCAAACGCTACAAGGATCACATGGCACTGGACGGCGTCTCGCTAAGCATCGCGCCTGGTACCGTTCTTGGCTTGCTGGGGCGCAATGGGGCGGGCAAAAGCACCCTGATCGAGTGCCTGCTGGGCCTGCGCCAGGCAAACAGCGGTCAGGCACGACTGTTTGGAAAACCCGCCACGCAAATCGACGATCATGACAAGGCCGCCTTGGGCTACGTGCCACAACTCACCGATAGCCTGCAATGGATGAAGGTTGGCGATGCTCTGGCGTTTTTTGCCACCCTGTACCCAACTTGGGACAATCCGTTGGCCGAACGCCTGCTGCAGCGTTGGAACCTCGACAGCAAGCGTCTGTTGCAGGAACTATCGCCTGGGCAACGCCAGCAAGTGGCAATCATCCGCGCCTTGGCGCCCCGCCCACGGTTATTGGTGCTGGATGAGCCAGCGGCTGCCCTGGACCCACTGGCTCGCCGCGAGCTATTGCGAGAAATTGTCGAGTTGGCAGGTGAACATGGCAGCACCGTGGTGTTTTCGACGCATATCATTTCCGATCTGGAGCGAGTCGCCTCTCACGTCGCCCTCATGCATCAGGGCAGGCTGCGCCTTTATGCTGAAGTCGATCAACTCAAGGATCAGCTGCGCCGGGTGCGCTGGCCACAAGATGTACCCCTGCCCGCACAACCGCTGCCGGGAGAGTCAGTCCGGCGCGCACTCGCTGAGGGTGGCTGGAGTCTGGTGCTGAACCTGAGCGACAGCGATGCCCTGTCAGCCCTGCCCAAACAGGCCAGCGTTCACAGTCTCAGCCTGGAAGACTTGTTTGTGGAGCTGACGGCATGAAGTCCGAAGCGCTCAAACCTGTATTTTTCGGCCCCAGAATAATGACCCTAAGCTTGTTGAGCTACGTGGCAATACTGGCAGTCGGCATGGTTATTTCGCATTCAGCCAGTAGCGAATCCCTGGCCTGGCCCTTTACCGTGGCGATGACTGCCGCGCTGTGGTGGCTGCTGCAGGGCCCGCGACTCTGCAACCTGACCGTCAACATGATCGCGCTGCAAGTGCCGGGCGTTCACCTCACGTTGCTGCGCGGTGTCGCTCTACACATGGCACTGAGTATTGGGCCGACGCTGGCCTTCCTGCTGCTATGGCCCCCTACTAACGACAATACGCTGCAACTCGCTGCCGCTCTCTGGCTAGGCTCGTGCTATGGCCTGTGGTTCATCAGCATGCCGGGGGCGCTGAACATCATCCCGATGGCGCTGCTCGGCCTTTACTGGCCAGTAGTGGCTGATCCCGTGCTGTGTACCCTGCTTGGGCTTTTGTTACTGGCATTGAGCGCGGCACTTTGGCACTGGCAGATTGTACGACCTCGAACACGCTTTCTCAGCCCTCTGGGCGTGGCGCTGGACGAACATCTTCTGAGCCTGTCCGGTTCGGCACGGGAGCGCTTTGCGCCAGTGGCCGGCATGTCGAGCCGCTCGACGACAACACCCAACCGCTTGAGCCAGGATCGAGTCGCGGTAATTCTTGGCCTTCAGACCATCAGGCAGACCTACGGAAAACGCCGACAGTACTGGACCTACTTGGCTTTTGCCTGCGCGTTAGCGTCTTTGTATGCATTTCAGGCCAATTTCAGCGGGGTTTACCTGTCGATGTGGGTCGCCGTCATTTTGATCTGGGTTCCGCTTCGCACCCTTCGCAATCTGACCGGCCTGCATGGCCAACATAGCGCGCCGCTGGCCGATTTGCTGTTGACACCCGGCCTACCGCCCCGTGAGCACCTGCAGGCAAGCGTGATGCGCCAACTGCGCGATCGGCTGCTGGAACAATTGACGCTGCTGACACTTGTGCTCATGGCCATGGCGGCATCGAACAACGACCCGGGGCTCCACCAGCCATTGCCTGCAATTACCTTCAGTTGTTTGATGTTCGTGGTGACGCTGGGCCTGGCCAGGCTGGCCTGGCGCGGCGCGCTCAGCCGTCGTCAACTGACCCTGGGAACGATAGCCGCGATGGTTGCCGTTTACGTTGGCACAATCTGGGTGAATATTTCCTGAGCCCTGCCCAGGCATGAAAAAACCGGCACGAAGGCCGGTTTTTTCATGCCTGGGCAGGCGTCAGTGCACGGGTAATTCGACATCGGCAAACAGCTCTTCGAGCTCTTGTTTGTTGTGGCACTGAATTGCCTTGGCCATGACTTCACGTGTCAGGTGCGGAGCAAACTTCTCGATGAAGTCGCACATGAATCCACGCAGGAAGGTGCCGCGACGGAAACCGATCTTGGTCACGCTGGATTCGAACAACTCGCTGGCATCGAGCACGACCAAATCGTTATCGAGCTTGGTATCGACTGCCATCTTGGCCACGATACCCACGCCCAGGCCCAGGCGTACGTAAGTTTTGATGACGTCGGCGTCAGCAGCGGTGAACACCACTTTTGGCGTCAGGCCGCGATGGCTGAAGGCCTCATCGAGCTTGGAACGACCGGTGAAACCAAACACATAGGTAACGATCGGGTATTCGGCCAGGGCTTCCAAGGTCAGCTTTGGCAGCTTGGTCAGCGGGTGTCCCTGCGGCACCACCACACAACGATTCCAGCGATAGCACGGCATCATCACCAGGTCACCGAACAGTTCCAGCGCTTCGGTGGCAATGGCGAAATCCACGGTGCCGTCGGCAGCCATCTCGGCAATCTGCATCGGTGAGCCCTGATGCATGTGCAGGGCCACTTCCGGGTATTGCTTGATGAAACTGCTGATCACGGGCGGCAGTGCATAACGCGCCTGCGTGTGGGTGGTTGCGATCGACAGCGTGCCCTTTTTCTCGTTGGAGAATTCCTGGGCAATCTGCTTGATGCTCTCGACTTTGCGCAGGATTTCACCTGCGGTGGTGATAATCCGCTCACCTGCCGGCGTCACCCGGGTCAGGTGCTTGCCGCTGCGCGCGAACACTTCAACGCCCAATTCGTCCTCGAGCAGGCGGATCTGCTTGCTGATGCCCGGCTGGGACGTATACAGGCTCTGCGCTGTCGCGGAGACGTTGAGGTCGTGGTGCGCCACTTCCCAGATGTAGCGCAATTGTTGAAGCTTCATATGTATCCCTCAAATCAGCTGGGCGTCACCGGCAGCAGCGACGATTTATAACTATATTAGTGGTTTGAAGAATAAATCTAGAACTATTTTAACAGTCTAGTAGGAATCCACCGACAAGGCTGCGTTATGCCTTCCGACGCCCCAAGTGCTGGGCCAAGGGCACCATGTACACCGGTACCGGCGACAACTGCAGCAAGCGCACAGCGGTGCGCCCCAAGGGAATATCGACCCCCGCCCCCTGGCTATGACTGCCAAAGATCAGTAAATCAACGTTCAAACGCTGAGCTTGCTCCAGAATCACTTGAGCAGGATCGCCCTGACGCACACGCACTGCCTTGATCAAGGCCAGATCCGCTTCTTCGCCCAATTCATCGCGAAAATTTTCCAGTACCTGCTGCTCGATATTGGCCATGACCGTGTTCACCCCCTGGCTGTGCAACTGATCCAGGGTGCGCTCGTCCAGGTAGCTTTGTAGCAGCGATTCAGCAAACTGCCCCATCGGTTCGACGGCATGGATGACATAGAGCTCTGCATTGAATGTACGCGCCAACGCCAGCGCGTGTTGCATGACAAAAGGCGCGTATACACCGAGGTCAGTGGCATACAGCATGGAACGGATCATTCGACCTCCTCGACTGCCGCGGGGGCAGAGCAAGCTTCAGCTTAGCAGCGCGCCGCCCACGCGCTGCTCCGTCCGGCGCTCGGCCCAAACGGCCTAGCCCAAGCTCGGTTCGTTGCTGATGCCATGAGGCACATGACCTGTTGCCACCACACTGCGCGCCCGCTCGCAGTGACCGGCCTGATCATCGAAGAACACATCGGCGGCGAAGGCTTCAAGGAACGCCGACTTGTCCAGGCCACCCAAAAACAGCGACTCGTCCAGGCGGATATCCCACTCGCGCAATGTCCGAATCACCCGCTCGTGGGCCGGTGCCGAGCGTGCCGTGACCAAGGCGGTACGAATCGGGCATGCGCCTTCTGGGAACTCCTTCTGCAGCAGGTTGAGTGCGGCGAGAAATGGCTTGAATGGACCACCGCGCAGCGGCTCGCGGGCCGATTGCCGCTCGCTGGCCTGAAAGGCCTCCAACCCACCCAACTGATAGACACGCTCGGATTCGTCGGAGAACAGCACGGCATCTCCGTCGAAGGCGATGCGCAACTCATCGCTGGCGGCTCGACGCGCACCTCCTGACAGGATGGTCGCTGCAGCGAACCCGGCGTCGAGGGCGCTGCGAACATCATCGGCATCGGTGGAAAGAAACAGGTGGCAACCAAAAGCCGCCAGATACGGATAGGGACTGCGCCCTCCAACAAAGGCTGCACGGTAGATACCCAGACCGTGGTGTTCAATTGAGTTGAAAACGCGCAGGCCCGTGTCGGCACTGTTGCGCGACACCAGAACGACTTCGACGCGAGGCTGGCCAAGATGAGCATTGAGCCCCAACAACTTCTGCACCAACGGAAAAGCATCACCGGGTTCCAGCACTTCGTCTTCGTGCTCGATCTGATACTGGCGGTAAGCCTCCACTCCTTGCGCCAGGTACAAACGGTGGCTCTCACTGAGGTCGAACAGCGCCCGCGAGGAGATCGCCACCACCAGTTTGTCGCCAAGACTCTTGCCCATGTGCTGTCCTCTGAACGCGCTAGTGCGCCGGCAGATTATGTCGATCGATGAAAGCCAATGCCTGATACAGGCTCTCTATACGCGGCAGGCTGCAGCCGGCTGCGCGTGCCTGCCTCAACGGCTCGGCGTAGATAGCCGCAAGTTCCAGGGGCCGCTGATGGGAAAAATCGTGGTACATACTGGGCCAGTAATCAGGCATCTGTTCAGTCATTGCGAACAGATGCTCAGCATAGCCTTCGGGCAACGCGTGACCACAGCTATGCGCCCCCTGCACGACCTCCGCCATCAACGCACGAATCAATTCCCGGCCCTGCTCGTCGGCCATCAGCGCCGAGGTACTGGCCCTGAGCAACACGGACAAGCCGTTGTAAGGCACATTCCACACTAACTTCTGCCAACGCGCCTGGGCCAGATTCGCCATCGCCTGAGCCTCGATACCCGCTGCACGGAACAGCTCGGCACACGCCTCGACAACACCCTGACGTTCAGCAGCATTGACCTGTGGGCCACTGTGATAGCCCAAGTGCACAGCGCCGAAAGCCTGGTGACGAACGACCCCCGGCGCCTCTCGATTGGCGCAAACAAAGCACAGGCCACCAAGTAGGTGCAGGTCGCCAGGCAATAGCGGACGCAGGGACTCTTCTACTGCCAGACCGTTCTGCAACAGCACGACCTTGCAATCGCTGGCTGCGGCCTTGGCGATCAGTGGCGCAAGCTCGGCGTTGCTGGTGGCCTTGGCGCCCACCAGCAACCAGTCGCACGCAGGCATATCCGCGGCGTCGGCGTAGGCCTGCAGCGGCATCTGTATCACCCCGTGTACCGCGCTTTCAACGCGCATGCCGTGAGCGCTGACCGCTGCGAATTCGCTACGCAGGAGAAAATGCACATCGAACCCGGCCCGGGCCAACATCACGCCGTAGAAACCGCCAATGGCACCGGTACCGAGGATGCCAATACGCGGACTGCTGGTGTTCATCCTGCCTCCTTCAACCGTTCATTTTCTGTTCAATTTTTTTACACACAAATCAAGCGCTTTACGATCTTTCACTATACTCAGGCGAACAAGGTCAAAAAATCGACATGGAGTCGATCATGCGCGGATTCCTGCCCCACCCGGACGATGTCCCGGTCGAACTGTCCCTGCGGCCCTCGCCCAGCCTGTTCCGCCAGCGCTTGCACACTATCAGCCTGGGCGGTATCGCCTGCAATCATCCTCGCGCCTACCGGCGCGGCATGGCTATCGAAATGATCATTCCCTCCCTGGGTGACTCGGCACGCTTTTCCGGCTACGTGGCCTGGTGCCAGAAGCAGCAAGACGGTTACCGAGTCGGCATTGCCTTCATCGATGAACAAGCCTTGTTCGGCGCCAGAATGAGCGAACAGGTTTGCCAGATACAGCACCTTTACCAACAGCACACCCGCGAACAAACCACCCCGCCCGACCTCGAAGCACTCGCTCAACAATGGGTCAGCCTGCACGCTGGCGAGTTCTCCGAAGCCAATCTGGAAGCCACCTACACCCGGCAGATTCTTGTTTAACGCGAAAAACCCCGCCCCTACGGGCTTTTACACGCAGGAAAGCAGGCTCTGCCCATTGTCGAGCCACCGTGTAACGCGCTAAGGTTCTGCTCCCCGCTGCGTACAATCTTGCTGCTCCGCCGCACGGGGATCGCTGGCGGCCGGCACCCGTGACCTGACGAGTAACACGATGGCTGATTTACCGATCGATGACCTAAACGTTGCCTCCAACGAGACCTTGATCACCCCAGATCAGCTCAAGAAGGAAATTCCCCTGAGCGCTGCGGCGCTCAAGACCGTAACTGCGGGCCGCGAAGTGGTGCGCAATATCCTCGATGGCAAGGATCACCGCCTGTTCGTGGTTATCGGCCCTTGCTCGATCCACGACATCAAGGCGGCGCATGAGTACGCCGAGCGCCTCAAGGTTCTCGCTGCTGAGGTGTCCGACACCTTGTACCTGGTCATGCGTGTGTACTTCGAAAAACCACGCACAACGGTCGGCTGGAAAGGCTTGATCAACGATCCTTACCTGGACGACTCGTTCAAGATCCAGGATGGCCTGCACATTGGTCGCCAACTGTTGCTGGACCTGGCAGAGATGGGCCTGCCCACTGCTACCGAGGCCCTTGACCCGATCTCCCCGCAATATCTGCAAGACTTGATCAGTTGGTCGGCGATCGGCGCACGCACCACCGAATCCCAGACTCACCGCGAAATGGCTTCGGGCCTGTCTTCGGCCGTAGGCTTCAAGAATGGCACCGATGGCGGCCTTACCGTCGCGATCAACGCCCTGCAGTCGGTCTCCAGCCCACATCGTTTCCTGGGTATCAACCAGGAAGGTGGCGTATCCATTGTTACCACCAAGGGCAACGCCTATGGTCACGTGGTATTGCGCGGTGGCAATGGCAAGCCGAACTACGATTCGGTCAGCGTCGCTCTGTGCGAACAAGCACTGGCCAAAGCCAAGATCAAACCCAACATCATGGTCGACTGCAGCCACGCCAATTCCAACAAGGACCCGGCACTGCAACCGCTGGTGATGGAGAACGTTGCCAACCAGATCCTCGAAGGCAACCAGTCGATTATCGGCCTGATGGTCGAGAGTCATCTGAACTGGGGCTGCCAGGCAATTCCGAAGGACCTCAACGACCTGCAGTACGGTGTATCGATCACCGACGCCTGCATCGACTGGGATGCCACCGAGAAAACCCTACGTAGCATGCATACCAAGCTCAAGGACGTCCTGCCCAAGCGCGACCGCGCCTGACAGACACACACAAAAACGCCGGGCAATGCCCGGCGTTTTTGTGTGTGTGCGTTAAATGACAGCTGCGGCTGCCCTTCGCGATTCTCAGGCCTTGGTGGAGTGACGCTGCTGACGCTCCATGTAGCGCTCAACATACGAGCATGACGGAATCACGGTGTAACCCATGTCTTCGGCATACTGCAGCGCCTTTTCGGTCAGCGCAGCAGCAATACCCCTGCCCCGCAACGCATTGGGAACAAAGGTGCGGTAAATATCCAGGGTTTGCTTACCCAAGTCCATGTAGGTCAGGTAAGCACGATGACCGTCCACATTGGTCTCGAACTGATGACCAGCCTGGTCATGGTGGATGGACAACGCCTCGCTCATCATTACTCCTCGCGGGTCTTGTAATCTGACCCTACCTTACCGATGTTTGTCCGGCGAAGGAACCTCTACGCCACCCCGTGCCCGTTTGGACAGCAAGAACAGCCTGGTCGTTCTCTGGTAAAAGAGCACGTACAAATAGTAGGCGCCCAAGGCCCGTATGCTCAAGGCATCTGGTCATAAATTTCATGTACTTCTAGCCAGTGGACCAGGCAGCGGGCAGCGGCCTGAACAGTTGCCGGATGTTGTAATGCTAAGACGTTTGATGACACTTAAAGTCACCGCTAGTTCAACAAAAAAACACACTTGCTACACTTGAATACAGCCGCTACGGCGGCGCCTTCACGGTTTTTTTTCAAAAACTGGGTAGGCCCCAGGACAGGCGTATTTTTTTGCAGTTCTTGCGCTCTGTCAGTTTACTTACTACAAGTAATGGGTACTATGTACACCGGCTAGTTTCTCTTTTCTGAGAGATGGCTATTTAATAGAAAGTCCTTGAAGGGGAACACGATGAACAACGTTCTGAAATTTTCTGCTCTGGCTCTGGCCGCAGTTCTGGCTACCGGTTGCAGCAGCGTATCCAAAGAAACCGAAGCTCGTCTGACCGCTACCGAAGACGCAGCTGCTCGTGCACAAGCTCGCGCTGACGAAGCCTACCGCAAAGCTGACGACGCTCTGGCTGCTGCTCAAAAAGCACAACAGACCGCTGACGAAGCTAACGAGCGCGCTCTGCGTATGCTGGACAAAGCCAGCCGTAAGTAATTATCCCTCGGGATTTTTATTTGGAGCCGACCCACTTGTGGGTCGGCTTTTTTATTGCCGACAAGAAAGTAAGCCGATAGAAACGACGAGGCCTGCACAATGGCAGGCCTCGGGTGCGAACTCTTGCAGGTTATTGCATGTCTAGCGGCACGCTAGAAACCATAGGCTGCTGACCTGTGGTTGGTACGGCGATTTCTACCGGCATGCCGTCTTCCGCAGCAACCACGTCGCGCACCATGTCCCAGTTCATGCGCAGGTTGTTAGCCAGGTCTTCGCGCTTGAGCAATGTGTTGATTACCGCAGTGTGCTTGTCGACTACCGATGGATCACCCTTGTCATCCAGCGGCGTGTGCGCCTCGAGGTAGACCTTGCCCGCGCTGACACCGAACTTGTACGGCTCGTTGATAATGCGCACCGCGACACCCACCGGCGCCATTTTGGCCAACTCCAGCACGTTGTTGTTGAACATGCGGAAGCAACCGTGGCTGGTGCGCATGCCAATACCGAACTTCTTGTTCGAACCATGGATCAGGTAGCCCGGTACGCCCAACGTAAACTTGAACGGGCCTAACGGGTTGTCCGGGCCTGCCGGCACTACTGTAGGCAGAATGTCACCGTCTTCTGCGTGTTCCTTGCGGATGGACGCCGGTGGTGTCCAGGTCGGGTTCGGCGTTTTGGCCGTGACCTTGGTGTTGGCAATCGGCGAACCCCAGCCTTCACGGCCGATACCCAACGGATAGGTGTGCACTACGTTTTGCCCTTTCGGGTAGTAGTACAGGCGGTATTCGGCCAGGTTGATGACAATGCCTTCACGCGGGCCCGGCGGCAGGATGAAGCGGGTTGGCAGGATGATCTCGGTGCCAGCGCCAGGTAGCCAGGGGTCGACCCCCGGGTTGGCGGCGATCATTTCCAGGTAGCCCAGGTCGTTGGCAGTGCCGATATCGGCGAAGGTGTCTTCGTACTTGGCTTTTATCACCTGAACCTGGCCAATGACGTCCTCGCCTGGAGGAGGCAAGGGAAACTCCAGCGCGGCAACGGGACCTGCCGCCAGCAGGGCGGCCAGGGACAGGCAACGGGTGACGGCGGGAAAGCGCGGCAACATCCGGGAAATCCTTCGCAAATTCATTGAGGTCAAGAGAGCGATTGTACACCGCCCCCAGCACAATCGGGAGTCATCCCGGACGCAGAAGGCGATGCAGGGGATGAAAGGCTGTTTTGAGCTATTACAGCTGCGGCCAGATCGGCCGGGTTCCACGACGCTGGGCATCGAGAATCGCCCGACACAACGAGCACAGGCGCTGATCGCGGTAGATCGCGCGCTCGACCGCCGACCAGCGCGGCTGCGCCGGCAGCAAGGTGCCACACAGGGTGCGGTCGGCCGAACCTCCCAGCTCAAGCTGACGGGCCACCAGGTGAACGCGGATCTCCTGGCAGGCGAACAGGTCAAGCTGTTCGTCAGGCTCGATCAATTGATAGGCAAACAGGGACCAGGCGGGACGCGGCATCGGGGGCTCCAAATCGGGGGCGCCACATTAGCCGAAAGCCGGTCAGTATAAAAGCGTCAAAGCAGCGGTTTTAGCTGCGGCCAGGCATTTTCCAACAAACGGGCCTGGGCACTCTGCCCTGGATGAATGCCATCCGCCTGCATCAGTTCGGGCACTCCGCCCACGCCTTCGAGGAAAAATGGCACCAGGGGCACCTTTTTTTCACTCTGCAAGTCGGTGAAGACCTGCGCAAAGGCCTCGGTGTAGCGTTTGCCGTAATTAGGCGGCAAACGCATACCCAACAAGAGTACCTTGGCACCTGATTGGCGAGCGCTGTCGATCATCGAGGCAAGATTTTGTTGCAATTGTTTAGGCAACTGTCCACGCAAGCCATCGTTGCCCCCCAGCTCCAATACCACCAGCGTCGGCTTGTGCTCTGCAAGCAGCGCCGGCAGCCGCGCCTGGCCGCCTGCGCTGGTATCCCCACTGATCGAAGCGTTGATCACTTTTGCATCAAAACCCTCGGATTTCAGGCGTTGTTCCAGCAAAGCAACCCAACCTTGGCGGGTATCCAGGCCGAAAGCGGCACTGATACTATCGCCAACAATCAGCACGGTACCCGCTGCTGCGCCCTGCGCCATGCACATCAAGGCCAGGCCAGCACTCAATAACCACACTCGCATCGGATTCTCCATGGGCCCCAGCATTCTCACTGCGCGGAACCTTAGCAAAGTGGTTCCCAGCGCGGAAGGCGACCTGACCATCCTGCACGAACTTTCACTGGAATTGAAACAAGGCGACAGCCTCGCCATCGTCGGAGCCTCGGGTTCGGGAAAATCGACACTACTGGGCCTGCTGGCTGGCCTGGACTTGCCCAGTGCCGGCTCCGTCACCCTCGCAGGGCAAGACCTCGGCCAACTGGACGAAGACCAGCGGGCCCGGGTACGGGCCGAACATGTAGGGTTTGTGTTCCAGTCGTTCCAACTGCTCGACAGCCTCAATGCCTTGGAAAACGTCATGCTACCCCTGGAACTCGACGGTCGCCGCGATGCACGTGAGCATGCTCGCAGCCTGCTCGAACGGGTCGGCCTGGGCCAGCGCCTGAGCCATTCGCCGCGCCAGTTGTCCGGTGGCGAGCAGCAACGCGTTGCCATTGCCCGGGCCTTTGCCGCCGAACCTGCAGTCCTGTTCGCCGATGAACCCACCGGTAACCTCGACAGCCACACCGGCGAACGAATCAGTGACCTGCTGTTCGAGCTGAACAAGGAGCGTGGTACCACCTTGGTACTGGTCACCCATGACGAGCGGCTGGCCCAGCGCTGCCGTCGCCTGATCCGCCTGGACGCCGGCCATCTGGTCGCGCCGTTGGAGCCCTGATGGCCCGCCTGCCGTTGTTCCGTTTATTTGCCCTGGCCTTGCGTCAGCTCCTGCGCGACGCCCGTGCAGGTGAACTGCGGGTATTGTTTTTCGCTCTGCTGGTAGCAGTCGCCGCCAGTACAGCCATCGGCTACTTCGGTGCGCGCCTCAACGGCGCCATGCTGCTACGCGCCACCGAGTTTCTTGGCGCCGACCTGGTACTGCAAGGCAGCTCGCCAGCCCAGGCCGAACAGATAACCAGCGGCAAATCCGTAGGCCTGTCGCATGCTCAGGTTGTCGAATTTTCCAGCGTGATTGCCACCGACAACGGCATCCAGTTATCCAGCGTCAAGGCCGCCGACAACGCCTACCCCCTGCGCGGCGAGTTACACAGCGCCGCCGAGCCCTATGCCAGCGAAATCAGCGGCGGCGGTCCCGCCCCTGGTGAAGCCTGGGTGGAGCCGCGTCTGCTGGCCGCGCTGAACCTGAACATCGGCGACACTATCGATGTTGGCATGAAAACCCTGCGCATGAGCCGGGTGCTGACTTTTGAACCTGACCGTGCTGGCAACTTCTACAGCCTGACGCCGCGCGTGTTGATCAACCTTGCCGACCTCGATGCCACGGGCGTGGTGCAACCAGGCAGTCGTGTCACTTACCGTGACCTCTGGCGCGGCGAGTCCGAGGCCTTGGCCAGTTACCGGAACAGTGTCAGCAAAACCCTGGCACCCAACCAGCGACTGCAAGACGCTCGCGACGGCAACCGGCAGATCGGCGGCGCGCTGGGCAAGGCCGAGCGCTATCTGAACATGGCCAGTCTGGTCGCGGTGCTGCTGGCCGGGGTAGCGGTGGCCTTGTCGGCCAGTCGCTTTGCCGCTCGTCGATTTGATGCCAGTGCCCTGCTGCGCTGCCTGGGGCTGTCACGACGCCAGGCCCTGAGCCTGTTCTGTCTGCAATTGGCAATACTCGGAAGCCTCGCGGCCCTGGGGGGCGCTGTGCTTGGCTGGCTGGCCCAACTGGGTCTATTCAAGCTACTGCAAGGCTTGATGCCCGCACAAATTCCGCCCGGAGGCCTGGCGCCGGCATTGGCCGGAGTCGCCACTGGACTGGTCGCCTTGGCAGGCTTTGCCTTACCGCCTCTGGCTGCACTGGGTCGGGTACCGCCGCTGCGGGTGCTGCGCCGCGATCTGCTACCGGTTCCGCCGAGCAGTTGGCTGGTTTACGGTGCAGCGCTGTTGGCACTGGCCCTGATTATGTGGCGCTTGAGCCTGGACCTTTTGCTGACCTTCGCCTTGCTCGGTGGTGGCCTGGTCGCCGCAGTGCTACTGGGTGGCTTGTTATTGCTTGGCCTGCGCAGCCTTCGACGCCTGCTTGCCGGCGCGCCCTTGGCCTGGCGCCTGGGCCTGGGTCAACTGTTGCGCCACCCACTGGCAGCCGCCGGACAATCCCTGGCCTTCGGCCTGATCCTGCTGGCCATGGCGCTGATCGCACTGCTGCGCGCCGAATTGCTCGACACCTGGCAAAACCAGCTTCCCAAGGACGCGCCGAATTATTTCGCACTGAATATCCTGCCCGACGACAAGAATACTTTCGCTCAGCGCTTGCATGAGTTCACTACCCAGGCTGCCCCTCTCTTTCCCGTAATTCCGGGGCGCCTGACCGAAATCAACGGCCAGGCCGTGCAGCAGATCGTCAGCAAGGAATCCACCGGTGACCGCGCAGTGCAACGCGACCTGAGCCTGACCTGGGCAGCCGAGCTGCCACAGGGCAACGCCCTGAGCGAAGGCCAGTGGTGGCAGGCCAGCCCCGCTATCGACAGTGACCTTCCTGGGGTGTCGGTGGAAGCCGAACTGGCCCAGAGCCTGAAGCTGAAAATGGGCGACCAGCTCACGTTCAGTATTGGCGGCCAGCAACGCCAGGCAGTGGTCAGCAGCTTGCGCACGGTCAACTGGGACAGCTTCCAGCCCAACTTCTACATGATCTTCCAACCCGGCACCCTGCAAGACCTGCCCACTACCTACCTGACCAGTTTCTTCCTCGCGCCGGGTCATGATCAGCAGGTGGTAGCCCTGTCGCGGGCGTTCCCGGCAGTCACAATCCTGCAGGTTGATGCATTGCTCGAACAATTACGCAGCATTCTCGCCCAGGTCACGCTGGCGGTTGAGTATGTGCTGTTGTTCGTGCTTGCCGCAGGGCTGGCCGTGTTGTTTGCCGGACTGCAAGCCACGCTGGACGAGCGCATTCGCCAAGGTGCACTGCTGCGCGCCCTCGGTGCTGGGCGCAGCCTGTTGATCAAGGCGCGGCGTATCGAGTTCGGTCTACTGGGCGCAGCCAGCGGATTGTTGGCGGCGATCGGCTGCGAATTGATTACCCTGCTGCTATATCGCTACGCCTTCGACCTGAGCTGGAGCCCGCATCCATGGCTACTGCTGTTGCCAGTGATCGGTGCGCTGCTGATTGGCGGCGCCGGGGTGTACGGCACTCGTCGTGCGCTCAATGCCAGTCCGTTGGCCGTGTTGCGCGAAGGGTGATCACTTCTCGTAATCGATGGCGTTGATCCACCAACACATTTCTCCGGAAGGGGTCTGGACCACGACTTCGTCGCCGACCTCCTTCTTCAACAATGCCCGGGCCATGGGCGAGTCAATCGAGATGTAGTCCATGCGCCCGTAAATCTCGTCATAGCCGACGATTCGAAAACGCTTGGTCTGGCCTTCTTCGTTCTCGATCTCGACCCAGGCGCCAAAAAACACCCGCCCCTCCTGCTCTGGCGAATACTCCACCACTCGCATGTCTTCCAGGCGCTTGCGCAGGTAGCGCACACGCCGGTCGATTTCTCGCAACAGTTTTTTGTTGTACTGGTAATCGGCGTTTTCACTACGGTCGCCCAGCGATGCCGCCCAGGTCACTTTCTGGGTGATATCCGGGCGCTTGACCCGCCATAGATGGTCCAGCTCCTGCTTCAGGGCTTCATGACCTTCCTTTGTGATGATTTGGGTGCTCAACGATTCTCTCGCTTGTAGGTGAAGGATCGACCCCGCACCGATGCTGCGGCGAAGTTCGGACTCAACCGCGGGTGATCAAGCCTTGCCGCGCAACGCGGGTCAGGTGAGCGATCACCTCGGCGGCGTCTTCGGCACTTGGCGACTGAATTACAGCCAAGTCGAAGCGGTCGCTGGCAAACTGGTCGAGGGAAGCGCGGGTATCGGCGAACTGGATCAAAAATGCAGTGGCGCTGCCTTTGCGGCGCGGCCAACCATCGAGAAAGCGAAGAAGTGTAGGCTGATGGCTACCGCCCAGCAGGATGCGCGGCACGCGAGTGGCCTGGCTAGCAGGCAGAGGGGTCAAACAGACACTGGTACGTGGACAACTCATGGAGTATTTCTCCGCCTCGCAGATCCCGCTGGGCTGCGGTGGGAGGCGTCACCGAACCAGCGCTTTAGCGGTATTTGGTGAAACCTTTTTGGTTCCTCCTGCGCCCCGCAAGTAGCTGTTTAAATCGGCGCAAGTCAGCATCCTAGAGAAGCTGCGGGCAGAATGTCAACCCGGATAAAGCGTCCCCAGTGATCTGCACGCATACGGACAGACGCCAATCACTTGCGCCGTTGTTGCTCAAGCGACAGCCGCTCGCGATCAAATGCCAGGAAATATTTGTTCACGCTGTTCACATAACTGACCGGCCCCATCCCCACCTGCTCCATGGCGATACGCTCGGTCTGGAAAAACCACTGGTTGCCGTTGAGCCCACGCCTGCGAGCTTCGGCACGCATGGCTTGAACCCGCTCCGGCCCCAGGTTGTAGGCAGCCAGGGTGAACGCCATGCGCTCACGCTCGTTGAGCTGGTTGCTGGAAAAGAACTTGCGCCGAATCAGTGCCATGTACCGCGCGCTGGCCTGCACATTACCGTCGACATTGCTGATATTGCTCACACCCACCCGCTGGGCCGCACTCGAGGTAATCTGCATCAACCCATGGGTTCCCCCGGCACCTCGGGCCGCGGGGTTCAACGAGGACTCCTTGAAGGCTACGGCAGCCAGGTTCAACCAATCGATATTCTGCTCGCTGGCATGGCGTTGCAACACTGGACGCAACGCTTCCAGGCGTTTGCGATCCTTGCGCGCCAGCGGGTTGTGAACCCGGTACAGGCGCCGGTAGATACGCTCAAAAGCCGCGTCCTGGTTCGCCGGTGGTCGATAGCCTTGGAGGAAGCGGTCAACACTGGCGTGCAGCATTACCGCATCGCGTCGCACATACCAGCGCATGGCCTCGGGAGCGGCTACCTGCACTTTGCGATCGATACGCAGCTTGGGCATGACCCTGGCCCAGCGTTCGGCAATCGGCTGTTCGACCACCGTTAGATGAAAAATGCCGGCTTGAACCATCTCGAGTACATCTTCCACCGCCAACGTAGGATCGACCCATTCGATTTTGATCGGCGGCAACTTGCGTAAGGCCAGCTTCTGGTTGATCTCATGCAAGGTATCTCCGGCGGCGCTGGCACTGGTCAGGGCCAAGGTTCGGCCAGACAACTGTTCGACCCGCTGGAAACTGCGCTCCCCCTTGCGTCCGACCAACACCATCTGAACGTTATCCACCACCGGATCGCTGGCGACCAGCCCGCGTGTGGAAGTCGGATCGAGCAACTCGCCCGGCGCCGCTAAGTCGGCCTCACCACGCTGCAATGCAGCCAACAACTGCTCCTTGGCTCGGGGGATGATTTTCAGGCGAATTTCCTGACCATCGCGTGCGCGAGCGTTAAGGTAATGCTCCAAGGCACGCAGGCGATGGTATTCAACCCCCACCGACTCGCCTTTGACTTCACCGGAACTATTGCGACTCTGATTGACCAGTACCTTGAGCACCCGGCTGCTGCGAATCTGTGCAAGGTCTCGAACCTGGGTCTTGACCGTCGACTGTTGTGGCCCGGGCAAACGCGCACTCGCAGGCCCTGCCTGCAGCAGCCCTAGGCTAAGCACAATCAACAGAAACAGCGCTCGGGTCATCCGATGCAAGGTCCGCGCGTGTGGGGTTGGCGCCATAGTGTGCGGTCGTTCCATGACAATTGACCGCAAAAGACCACGACAACTCATTGAAGTTCTTCGATTTATCGAAATCCTTCGAGCTTTGCTATGCTGGCCGGCCACCGGCCTGAGGTAGCACCATGCAACTCATCGACATCGGCGTCAATCTGACCAACCCAAGTTTTGCCGACAAGCACCAAGCGATTCTCGATCGTGCCCAAGCCGCCGGTGTGGTGCAAATGCTGGTCACAGGCACCAGCCTTGAGGGTAGCGAGCAAGCGTTGGAACTGTGCCTGGCGCTGGATGAAAGCGGCCAGCGCTTGTTCAGCACCGCCGGGGTACATCCCCATGACGCCAGTAGCTGGAACGCTGCTAGCGCGCCCAACTTGCGCGCTTTGCTGGTGCAACCGCGCGTGCGTGCAGTGGGTGAATGCGGGCTCGACTTCAACCGTGACTTTTCGCCGCGCCCTCAACAAGAAAAAGCCCTGGAGGAGCAACTGGCCCTGGCGGCCGAACTGCAGATGCCGGTGTTTCTCCATGAGCGCGATGCCAGCGAGCGGCTGTTGGCAATCCTCAAAGACTATCGCGACCGCCTGCCCGCCGCGGTCGTGCACTGTTTCACCGGCGAACGCAGCGCCCTGTTCGGCTACCTGGATCTTGATCTGCACATAGGCATCACTGGCTGGATCTGCGATGAACGTCGCGGCACCCACTTGCACCCGTTGGTCAGCAGTATCCCCGAAGGCCGTCTGATGCTGGAGAGTGATGCCCCCTACCTGCTGCCACGCAGCCTGCGACCAAAGCCCAAGAGCGGCCGCAACGAACCGGCATTCCTCACGGAAGTATTGCGCGAAGTTGCGCTGCATCGTGGCGAAAGCCCCGAGCGACTTGCCGCTCATACTAGTGCTTGCGCCCGCAGTTTCTTTGGCTTGCCCGTGATTATTTGACGCATATCAACACACAACCTGTGCGCTGCGGCACAATGATGGCACCTTGCCAATAATGTTTGTTTCCGCTCAATCAGAGAAGACCTTCCATGGGTGCCTGGCTTAGCAATATCTCCTTGAAATACAAGTTCTGGGCCGTCAACGCAGTGGCCTTCGTAACGACGTTGTTCGTGGTGCTGTATGCCGTACATCTTGAGCAGCAGGCCCGGGCACAGGAAGCCCAGGTCAGAGCCGAATCGCAGGCCCAATTGCTGGCTGCCTGGCCTGCAGGCCAAGCCCTGCCGCACAACCCCTTGTGGTTGCAGTACGCCCCTGGGCAAGCGCCGTCCTTTGCCGATGAAAACCTTGAGGCCCTGGCCAATGCCCAGGGTTGGGTAGAACTGCACGGCCTGGCACTGACTGGCACCAACCCAGTGAGCGGCGCCCAGGTCATCAGCCGCGAAGGCCAACAGATCGCTGTCCTTGCGCCCTCCCCCAGCCTGCTACAGGTGTTTACCGACCGTTTCGCCAATTACGCGATCTGCGTCCTGATCCTGATGCTGGCCATGCTCTGCGCCTCGCAGTTGCTGATCCGCTTCTTGCTCAGCCAGCTCAACACCCTCAAGGATGTGATGCTGCATGTGGAAAAGACCGGCGACCTCTCGGCGCGGGTCCCCTTGTCCTGCGGCGATGAAGTCGGCCAGATGGCCAGCGCATTCAATGCCATGCAGACCACCTACCACCGCGTGGTCAACACCGTTGCGCGTACGGCTGCACAGCTCGATTCAGGTGCTGCGCGCCTGGCCTCGAGCATGAACGATGTACGCCACGGGATGCTCGGGCAGCAGAGCGAAACCGATCAGGCCGCCACTGCTATCAACGAAATGACCGCCACCGTTTACCACATTGCCCAACACGCCGGTGCGACCCGGGACTTGTCGCAGACTGCCGACACGCTGGCTGGCAGTGGCCAGGAAGTGGTCAGCCGGGTGCAGACTTCGATCTCAGGATTGTCCAGTGGTGTACAGCAAACAGCCGAGATGATTCGCCAACTGGCCAAGGATAGCCAGAAGATCAATGGTGTAGTCAGCGTCATCCACAGCATTGCCGAACAGACCAACCTGCTGGCCCTCAACGCGGCTATCGAAGCCGCCCGCGCCGGTGACCTGGGCCGCGGCTTTGCCGTTGTCGCCGACGAAGTGCGCAACCTGGCCAAGCGCGTGCAGGCCTCCACCGACGAAATCACCACCATGGTTTCAGCGCTGCAGGCAGGCACCCGCGATGCCGTGGACTTCATGCAGGAAAGCTCATTCAAGGCTGACGATTGCGTGCAACAGGCTCAGGAGGCAGGGGCCGCCCTGGCCGAGATCACCAGCGCCGTGGCGCAGATGCGTGAAAGCAATACCCAGATTGCAGTCGCCGCCGAGCAACAAAGTCAGGTAGCAGAAGAAATGAATCGCGCGGTGGTGAGCATTCGTGACGTCACCGAGGAGACCGTGCAACAGACCGTCGATTCGGCCACCACCAGCAGCGAGCTGGCCACCCTCGCTGGCGAGCTCAACAAGGCCATTGGCCAACTAAAGCTATAAGCCTCATAGCTGGCGCTCATTGGCCCCCTTGCGGGGGCCGCACTATTCTTCAGGCATAACCCTGAGGATTTGCCCATGAGCAAACGCTTACCCAATCTGCACGCCTGGCAATGGCGCGGCTATCACCACAACCACCGCAACCCGACCAACCTGGTGCTGCATTTGATCGCCGTGCCGTTGTTCATCCTGGGTGTGCTGCTGGTGCTGTCCGGATTGTTCTCCCTGGACCTCGCGCAACTGGCCGTCGGCATTATCGCCTTGATCGCGGCCCTTGGCCTGCAACGCCAGGGCCATCGCCTCGAAAAACAACAGCCGGAGCCCTTCAGCAGCCGTAAGGATGCCGTCGGGCGACTGCTGGTCGAGCAGTTCATTACTTTTCCGCGCTTCGTCCTTAGCGGTGCATGGTGGCGCGCCTGGCGGGACCGCCATCGCCACTGAAGGTTTGCATGCAAGGCTCAGGCAAAGACGGTCACTGTCTGCCGGCTGATGGCCAGTAATTCGCCCTTGTCGGTCCACAGGGCCGACGCTGCATGGCCGTAACCATCGCGGGCATGTTCTGTTTGCACGCAGTATTTGCACCAGTCCAGGGTGGTCAGGCTCGGCACTGGCTGAACGAACTCGATGGTCCATGTCAGGGTGCTGCCTGCCGCTGGCCGTTTCAGGTGCGAGAGCAAGGTCGGTGGCCAGGCATCTACCAATGCCAGCAGGTGCGCTTCACTCAAGGTTTCGTCACCACCTTCGTCGCGCAACCTCACCCATCCGCCCATGCTGCGCGAGTGGTTGTTGCTGAAAGGAATACCGCCAATCGCCCAGCGCAGCGATACATGCTGCATGAACTCGGGAGTTATTCCCTTGATGTAAGGGAGTTCGGTCGCGGACTCGTCCACACTGCGCATTTCCACAGCAGGCAATGCTGCAACGTCGACCACTGACTCACGCCCGCCACCAAAACTGCCCTGCATCAGGGTGACTACCTGACCGTTCTGCATGGCACGGCCGAGCAGCGAACTGACTGCCTTGCCTTCGCGCAGCAGTTCCACCTCGAAACTGATCGGCACATCCGGCTCGGCGGGCCCGACAAAGGTGATAGCCAGGGAGCGCACCGGACGTCCAGGTGATGTCTTGGCACGCATGGTTTCGTATAGCAGTGCCGCCATCAAACCGCCAAAACAGGCACGCCCCTGCGCCCAGCTGGCAGGAATGGAGACTGCCTGGGGATGCAGACGGACTGCCTTGAGTAATTGCGAGAAATTCATGCCGACTTCATCCGTGGGAAAAATCCGATCTTAACCAGCACAGCCGGCAGCGACAGCCCGCATTTCGGCCATATAAGCGGCTTATCGCTGCTTAAGCACCACGAGTAAGCGTTCCAGCGTCACATCAGCCCGTTGTTCGGCGTCGTGCAACTGTGCCTGCCAGTGATCGACACAAGGCCTGAGGTCATGCTGCTGGTCGGCTTGCAACAGCCATTGCAAATGGTCATGCCAACTGCCCAAATCGCTTTGCGCGGCTTTGAGCAAGCGCCGCAGGCGGCGCCCGGCGTGCTCCAGTTGCGGATAGGCTTGCGCGCCATAGCGCACGCGCTTGATCAGCAGACGCAGACGGTGTCGATCGTGGGCCGGGTCCTGCAACGCCTCGCCGAGCTTGTCCCACTGTTTCTCCAGGCGCTTGTCGATACGCCGGTGCAAGCGGCGGATCAAACCCTCGCGCTCAGCTGCCCGCAGAAAAATCGGAAAGGCGTCGATAATTGCCAGCAAACGCCCCAACTCGGCACTCTCGGCAACGCTGGCAAAAGTTGCCTGACGATGCACCAGGCGCGTCTGTGCCGCCACCATCTGCTCGCGTTCGAGCAACTGCGCCGCAAGTACCTCGCGATCACGCAACGGAGTCGTCAGATTGCCCAGCGCTTTTGCCGCCCCTTCAAGCTGCTCGACGCCGGGCAGCTCACGCAATGGTCGCAGCAAGCTGCGCAAACGCCGAGTGGCGATGCGCAGGTCGTGCAACGCTTCGCCGTCGGTGTCAGCCGCCAGACGCGCCTGACAGCTGAGCAAACGAATCTGCAAGGCCAGTACCTGGGCAATCACATGGTCGAGCATGACCGACATGGTGTTCTCCTTAGTCAGCGACCCGCGCGCGATTCACGAATATAGAAACGGGCCTTTTCCGCCTTGTTGCTGCATCCTTCAAAGGCTTCGAACTGCTGCTGGGTCTTGGCTCCGGTCAACAATGACAACGCCTTGGAATAGCTGACTGTTCCGGCGAAACCTTCAGCCTTGGCCAGGTCCAGTTCCTTCCAGGCCGAATCCAACTGATTGGCGCAACTATCGCGATAGGCAGTCTTGCCAGCGCAGCCGGTCAGGACCAGAGCAATCAGAGGCAGGCAAATCCAGGCTTTCATCGGTAATACCTCAAAATAAATACACAAAGTGGCGTGTTCGACGACCAGAAAGAACAAAAGTGCCCTGCAAAGCGTAGCGCAGCGCTAATGACGATTGAAGCACAGACACGAAAGGGCGCATTGTTAGACCATCGACGCAGTCAAGCCGGGAACCATCATGAGTAAACGCGTGGCATTGGTACTGGGCTCGGGCGGAGCCCGAGGGTATGCGCATATCGGCGTGATCGAGGAGTTGGAACGACGGGGCTATGACATCGCCTGCGTGGCCGGCTGTTCGATGGGCGCGGTGATTGGCGGCATTTATGCTGCCGGCAAGCTGGATGAGTATCGCAACTGGATCGAAAGCCTGGATTACCTGGATGTGCTGCGTTTGGTGGATGTGAGCTTTCGCCTGGGCGCCATTCGCGGGGAAAAGGTGTTTGGCCAGATTCGCAAAATTGTCGGTGAAATTAACATCGAAGAGCTGCGCATTCCTTACACAGCAGTAGCTGCAGACCTCACCAACCAGCAGGAAATCTGGTTTCAGGAAGGCTGCCTGCATCAGGCCATGCGTGCTTCGGCAGCAATCCCCAGCCTGTTCACCCCGGTGGTGCAAGGTAACCGTATGTTGGTCGACGGCGGAATTCTCAACCCCTTGCCAATCATTCCGGTGGTTTCCAGCCACTGCGACCTGATCATTGCGGTGAACCTCAACTCGACCAACCAGAAACAGTATCAATTGCCGGTGATCGAACGGCCGGCCGCCTTCAAGTTGCGGTTTGATAACCTGATCAGCTCTCTGGGCTCACACCTGCCGTTCCGACGCAAACAAGCTGAACAACTGATGCGCATCCAACAAGAGTTCGAGCCCCAGGCGGTGCATGTTCCCAACCCCTGGCTCAGTGATGCAGCCGATCCTGAAGCCCAGCAACCGGCTGCAGCGCCGGAAACGGACGGTGCACCGAAATCAGCGACGGGGTCGTTCATCATCGACAACGTCGGCCCTGCTTCACTGCTGGACTTGATCAACCAGAGCTTCGAGGTCATGCAAACTTCGTTGGCGCAATACAAGATTGCCGGTTATCCACCGGATGTGTTGATCAACGTGCCCAAGCGGGTATGTCGCTTCTTCGAGTTTTACAAGGCGCCGGAGTTGATCGCCCTGGGGCGGGAGATTGCTCGCGATACGTTGGATAACTATGAGGCGGAGCGGCGCTGAGCGTAATCCATCCAATTCACTCAGGCCCCACCAACCGATACCCCACACCCGGCTCGGTGATGATAAAGCGCGGCGCTGTCGGATCATCACCTAGCTTTTGCCGCACATGCGCCACGACAATGCGCAGGTAATGACTGTCATCTACATGGGTAGGTCCCCAGATATCCTTGAGCAGTTGCTGCTGGGTGATCACCCGCCCAGGGTGCGTAGCCAGTTGCGCCAGCAGCGCGTATTCCTTGCGAGTCAGGGCAACTTCAACCCCATCCAGGGTCACCTTGCGAAAGGCCAGGTCGACCGTCAGCGGACCAAAACTCGGTGCCACATCGGTGGCCGTGGCCTGCGGCGCCTGGCGCAACAGTGCACGCACCCGTGCCAAAAACTCCTGGATGCCGAACGGTTTGGTCACGTAGTCGTTGGCTCCGTTATCCAGTGCCTCGACTTTCTGCACCTCACTGGCACGTACCGACAACACCAGAACCGGCACCGCACTCCATTCACGCAATTCGCGCAGTACCTGCTGGCCATCCATGTCGGGCAGGCCCAGATCCAGCACCACCAGGTCCGGCCGGGTGAGTGCCGCCTGGGCCAGGCCTTCGGCGCCGGTGGCGGCCTCCAGCACTTTATAGCCTTGAGAATTCAGGCTGATGCGCAAGAACTTGCGAATCTGTGGTTCATCGTCGATGACCAGAAGGGTTGCTATCTGGCTCATAAGGCTTCGCTTTCAGGCTCGGGCTGCGCGGGGAGCGGCAAGCATAAAGTGATGCAGGTGCCGTGGCCATCGATGCCCTCGCCCACCTGAATTCGCCCACCGTGCGCCCCGATCATGCCCTGGCAAATCGCCAGACCAAGACCCGTGCCTTGCCCGCCGCGATCCCCCCGCGCGGCGGTATAGAACATGTCGAAAATTTTCTCGCGATCCGCTGGCGGAATACCAGGCCCTTCGTCACTGACGGCAAAACTCAACTGTTCATCGTCAGCCGATACGCGCAACTGCAAGCGCCCATCAGTGGGCGAGAAACGCGCCGCATTCTCCAGCACATTGACCAGCGCCTGCTCAATCAGCGCAGCATGGACAAACAGCAACGGCAAGCCGTCCGGCACTTCGGTGGAAACCTGCAGCGGTGTCAGTAGCACTCGCAAGCGGTTAAGGGCACTGCCGACAATGTCGGTTGGCGCCACCCAGTCGCGGGCCAGTTTCAATCCGCCATGTCCCAGGCGTGTCATATCCAGCAGGTTCTGGATGTAACGGTCCAGGCGCTCGGCTTCGTTGCGCGTACCTTCAAGCAACTCCTGGCGGTCGGCTGCAGGGATCGCTTCGCCCAGGGCCAGCAGGCTGTCAATGCTGCCGCGCATGGCGGTGAGCGGCGTGCGCAGGTCATGGGAAACCGAGGCCAGCAATGCGCTGCGCAATTGCTCTGTTTCACCGTGCAGGCGCGCGGCCTCAAGTTGTTCAGCCAGGCGTGCGCGGGCCAGGGCCTGGGCCAGAGGCTGGCTGAGCGCCTTGAGCAGGCGCCGGCGTTGCGGGGTAAGGCTCTGGCCCTGACGCGGACGCACACCGATCAGCGCCAGCGGCTGCTCTTCGACAGAAAGCGGCCACCACCACCAACGCCCATTGGGCAAGGTATCGCTGCCAAGGCCCGCGGCCTGATCATGCTGCCAGGCCCAATCGGCGGCAGCCCGCTCGTTATCGTTGAATTGCACGTTGCTGGCCGTGGCAACCTGCAGGCGTCCTTCGACATCCCGTTCAAGCAGGCACACCTGCAAATCGTTCCAGCCATCGAGGTGTTGCCCGGCGGCGTTGAACACGGCCTGTCGGTCAGTGGCGGCAGTCAGTTTGCGCGTCAGGTCGAGCAGTTGGTTGGTCTGCTCCTGGGTTTCACGCAGCGCCTGCAATTGCCGGCGCTGACGTGCGGCCAGGTTACCGGTGAGTGCTGCCATCAACAGGAAAAACAGCGACGTCAGCACGTCCTCTTCACGCTGGATGCTGAAGGAAAAATTCGGCGGAATGAACAGAAAGTCATAGGTCAGGAACGACATGACTGCACAGGCCAAGGCCGGGCCCAGGCTGCTGCGAACAGCCACCAGGAGCACCGCGGCAAGAAACACCAAGGAGATATTGGGCAATGCCAACACCGTGGATACGCCCCAGGCGAGGCCCGCTGCCAGCAAGGTTGCAATCAGCGCCAACAGGTAATGACGCCAGACCCAGACCTTCTTAACCGCCGCATTTTGCGGCTCAGGCCGGTCGTCACGGTCGAGTACGTTGATTTCCAGGCCATGGGCTTCACGCAACAAGCGCGTGGCCACACCGGCACCGAACAACCGCCGCCGCAGGCGATCACGGGACTGGCCGACCAATACCAGGTTGGCGCGCCGCTCAAGGGCATGCTGGATCAATGTTCTGGCCACTTCACCCGCACGCAGCAGCACCACTTCACCGCCCAGACGCTCCGCCAATTGCTGGGCTGCCTGCAAACGCTGGCGAGCGGCTTCGTCGCGCAACTTGCCATTGTCGACATGCACCATGCTCCAGGGCAGGTGGCGGCGCTGGGCCACCCGGCAGGCATGGCGCACCAAGCGCTCGGCCTGGACATCACCATCGACCCCGACCAGCAAGCGACCGCGCAAAGAGGGTGCATCCTGGCCGAGCTGGCGATAACCGTGGGCAAGGTCGGCATCCACCTGTGCCGCTGCGGTCTGCATCGCCAACTCACGCAACGCCGTAAGGTTGGTCTGGCTGAAAAACGCATCGATTGCCGCCCTTGCCTGTTCGGGCACGTACACCTTGCCCTCGCGCAAACGCTCAAGCAATTCCCGTGGTGGCAGATCGATCAGAACCAATTCAAAGGCTTCCTGCAACACCCAGTCCGGCAGGGTTTCACGGACCTGCACGCCGGTAATACCGCGCACTTGGTCGTTGAGACTTTCAAGGTGCTGGACGTTGACCGTGGTGTAGACGTCTATGCCCGCAGCCAACAGCTCCTGCACATCCTGCCAGCGCTTGGCGTGGCGGCTGCCGGGGGCGTTGCTGTGGGCCAACTCGTCGACCAGCGCCAGTTGTGGCGAGGCCTTGAGCAAGCCATCGAGGTCCATCTCTTCCAACTGCACGCCGCGATACTCGCAACGCAGCAGGGGCTGCTGCGCCAACCCGGCAAGCAAGGATTCGGTTTCAGCGCGGCCATGGGTTTCAACTACCCCCGCCAGCACCTGCACACCTTGGCGTACCTGGGCATGGGCGGCCTGGAGCATGGCGTAGGTCTTGCCTACTCCCGGCGCGGCACCGAGGAACACCTTGAGCCTGCCGCGCCCTTCGCGCGGCAGCCCGGCCAACAACGCATCAGCGCGTTCGGAGTTGCTATCGCTCACTGCCTATCCTTACTTTGACGTCGGGGCCAGCCGTTCTAAGCTGGCATTCAGAGCCAGTACATTGACCACCGGTGGTCCGATCAATGGCTGCAGGGTGGACTGCTCGGCCAACGCTTGCAAGGCCTCGACACTGAGTTGACGCGCCGCTGCTACCCGCGGCAGTTGATAAGCGATGGCGGCGGGCGACAAGTGCGGGTCCAGGCCGCTGCCGGAGGTCGTCAGCAGATCCAGCGGCACCGCACCCTGCGCCGCTACATACAGCTGCGCAGCACGTTGATTGATGCGCTCGGCCAGCGCTGGATTGCTCGGTGCCAGGTTACTGGCGCCACTGGCGACCGTTGCATAATCGGCAGCAGAAGGTCGTGAGTGAAACCAGGCATCGCCCTCGAACGCCTGGGCAATCAACAGCGAGCCGCGCACATTGCCCTGGTCATCACGCAGCAGGCTGCCATTGGCCTGCTCGGGAAAGGCAACTTGTGCCACCCCGGTGACCACCAGCGGATACACCACTCCGGTGATCAGGGTCATCAGCAGAATCAGGCTCAAGGCCGGACGTACGTAAGTTGTCATGGTCGTCTCCCTGGTATCAGACCAGATGCAAAGCAGTGAGCAGCATGTCGATCAACTTGATCCCGGCAAACGGCACGATCAGCCCGCCCAACCCGTAGATCAGCAGGTTGCGGCGCAGCAGGTGTGCGGCACTGGCGGCTTGCACCCGTACCCCACGCAAGGCCAGCGGAATCAGTACCACGATGATCAAGGCGTTGAAGACAATCGCCGAAACGATCGCACTTTGCGGGCTGCTCAGTTGCATGAGGTTGAGCACACCCAATTGCGGATAGAGTGCCGCAAACAGTGCCGGCAGAATGGCGAAGTACTTGGCCACGTCGTTGGCAATGGAAAAGGTCGTCAGGGCACCACGAGTCACCAGCAACTCCTTGCCAACCTGAACCACGTCCAGCAGCTTGGTCGGATCGCTGTCCAGGTCAACCATGTTGGCAGCTTCGCGGGCCGCCTGGGTGCCGTCGTTCATGGCCATGCCGACATCGGCCTGCGCAAGCGCGGGGGCGTCATTGGCGCCGTCACCGCACATGGCAACCAGCCGCCCGTCGTTCTGCTCCTGGCGAATGCGCGCCAGTTTTTTCTCGGGCGTAGCTTCGGCCAGGACGTCATCGACACCTGCCTCGGCAGCAATTGCAGCCGCCGTCAGCGGGTTGTCCCCGGTAACCATCACGGTACGAATGCCCAGTTTGCGCAGTTCGGCAAAACGTTCGCGAATTCCCGGCTTGACCACATCCTTGAGGTGAATCGCGCCCAGCAGGTGCTTGTCGACACATACCAGCAACGGGGTACCGCCACTCTGGGCGATCTTGTCCACTTCACGCGACAAGGACGCGGGCATTTCCAGACGCTGCATACCAACGAACGCCAGCACCGAATCGACTGCGCCCTTGCGAAACCGTCGCTGCTGATAATCCACACCCGACAACCGGGTTTCAGCGCTGAACGCCACTGGCGTCAGTTGATTTGCACATGGCTCGGCAAAATCATGCGCCTGGCGCAGGAACTCGACGATCGACTTGCCCTCGGCGGTATCGTCCGCCAGCGACGCCAGCAAGGCGCCCTCGCCCAACTCCCTGGAAGTCACACCGGGAGCGGCGTGCAAGGCACTGCAACGACGATTGCCGAAGGTGATGGTGCCGGTCTTGTCGAGCATCAGCACATGTACGTCTCCGGCCGCTTCCACGGCGCGGCCAGAACGGGCGATAACATTGAGACGCACCAGGCGATCCATGCCGGCGATACCAATGGCCGACAACAGGCCACCGATGGTGGTGGGGATCAAGGTGACCAACAGCGCCACCAGAAACACCAGGGGGATACTGCCGCCGGCAAAATGGGCGAAGGGTTGCAGCGTGACCACCACGACCAGGAAAATCATGCTCAAACCGATCAGCAGGATATCCAGGGCAATTTCGTTGGGCGTCTTCTGGCGCCTGGCGCCTTCGACCAGGGCGATCATGCGGTCCAGGGTCGACTCGCCGGGGTTGCTGGTGATGCGGATCAGCAGCCAGTCGGAAACCAGGCGCGTGTTACCGGTTACCGCCGAACGATCACCACCCGACTCTCGAATCACTGGCGCCGACTCACCCGTGATCGCCGCTTCGTTCACCGCAGCAATGCCTTCGAGTACTTCACCGTCGCCGGGAATCATCTCGCCTGCCAACACCTTGACCACATCATCCTTGCGCAGGCTGCTCGCCGGCACCACCTCGAAACTGCGCGAGGCATTGCGCCGCCTGGCATTGAGACCTTGGCTACCGGCTTTGAGACTGTCGGCGCGCGCCTTGCCACGTCCCTCTGCCAGGGCTTCGGCAAAATTGGCAAACAACACGGTGAACCACAGCCACACGGCGATTTGCACCGCCACCGCCACAGGCACCTGGCTGTCGGGAACCAGGCACAGCAAGGTGGTGAATATCGCAGTCAACTCCACCACCAGCATTACGGGTGAGCGCTTGAGCTGACGTGGGTCGAGCTTGACGAAAGCCTGTACCAACGCCGGACGCCACAGTGCCGCAAAGGTAGTCGGCGGCATGGCGGCCGGAGCGGCTTTCACTTCAGGAATGGGCATATTCATCATTCGTTCCTCAGAAACCCAGGCTCAGGTGTTCGGTGACAGGGCCAAGGGCCAGGGCCGGCAGGAATGTCAGGCCACCCACCAATACGATGGTGACCACCAGCAACGTGGCGAACAACGGGCCATGAGTCGGAAAGCTGTTCTCACCCTGCGGCGCGGCTTTCTTCATCGCCAGGCTGCCCGCCAGCGCCAGCACTGGGAGGATGTAGCCGAAGCGGCCAATCAGCATGCCCAGGCCCAACATCAGGTTGTGGAAGGTGGTGTTGGCACCGAAGCCGGCGAAGGCTGACCCGTTGTTGGCACTGGCCGAGGTGTAGGCGTAAAGCAACTGACTGAAGCCATGCGCACCAGGATTGCTGATCGCGGCGGCAGGGCCTGGCAGGCTCGCCGCCAAGGCTCCCAGCACCAGCACACCGACCGGCATTACCAGCAAGGTTGCCACCAGCAGTTGCACTTCTCGGGCCTGGAGTTTCTTGCCCAGATACTCCGGTGTGCGACCAATCATCAAGCCTGCCAGGAACACCGCGATCAACACATTGAGCAACATGCCGTAGAGCCCGGCACCGACGCCACCGAAGATCACTTCACCGACCATCATGTTGACCAACGCGACCATGCCGCTGACCGGGTTGAGACTGTCGTGCATGTTGTTCACCGAGCCGTTGGAGGCTGCGGTTGTAGTCACCGTCCAGAGCACACTGGCGGTGGTAGCAAAGCGGCTTTCCTTGCCCTCGAGCGGTGCTGTCTGCTCTACCTGCGGGTTGTTCACGCTCGGATTGGCCTGGTACTCCGACCACAGTGCAGTACCGCCACCAATCAGAAACAATGCCAACATGCAGGCAATGATTGCCCGGCTCTGACGCAGATCCTTGACGTAATGACCGAATGTGAACACCAGTGCCGCGGGAATCAGGATGATCGAGGCCATCTCGAGCAAGTTGCTCCAGGCCGTCGGGTTCTCGAAGGGGTGCGCGGAGTTGACGCCGAAGAAACCACCGCCATTGGTACCCAATTGCTTGATTGCAATTTGACTGGCCGCAGGGCCGAGCGGAACTGTCTGGTCAGCGCCTTGCAGGGTCAGGGCCTGGATGTAGTGACCGAAGGTTTGCGGCACGCCCTGCCATACCAGCAGCAACGCCAACAGCAGGCACAGCGGCAGCAAGCCGTAGAGCGTGGCACGGGTCATGTCGACCCAGAAGTTGCCCAGTGTCAGGGCCGAGCGCCGCGCAATACCACGGCACAACGCGACCAGCACGGCCAACCCTGTGGCAGCACTGACAAAGTTCTGCACCGTCAGCCCCATCATCTGGCTCAGGTAGCTGACCGAGGCTTCGCCACTGTAGGCCTGCCAATTGGTGTTGGTGACAAAGCTCACTGCGGTGTTGAACGCCAGCGTCCATTCCTGGCCTGGCAAGTGTTGCGGGTTGAGCGGCAGGTAGCCCTGGAGCAGCAACACCGAAAAAACCAGAACGAAACCGGCCAGGTTGAATGCAAGCAAGGCCAGGGTGTACTGCTTCCAGCTTTGCTCGACCTGCATGTCGACCCCGGCCAATCGATAACATCCCCGCTCAAGCGGCCCCAGTACCGGGGATAGCCAGGTGCGCTGACCTTCCATCACCTTGTAGTAAAAACGCCCGAGCCAAGGCGCCGGGACCAGCACCAGCGCGAAGAACGCCAGCAGCAACGCGTAATCGTAACTGTGCATGGCGGCTCCTATCCCCGGTCGGCGCGCAGCAGCGCGACCATCAGGTAGATCATCAACGCCACTGCCAGCAGCAGTGCCACCCCATCCAGAATGCTCATCGCAACTCTCCGTCCTTACGGCACTTCGCCGCTGACGGTCATTCTCGGTAGCGCTGCTGTAAAGGTGCGAGACCAGAGCCCTGGCCAGATCATAAAGAATGCGTAAAGAACGCTATCAGTGCCCCGCCAATGCCAGCCACTGTGGCGGCTGCACGTAGCCGGCGGCCCAGTCGATAACGGCTTCTGCCGGCATGGGCCGGGCAATACCATAGCCTTGGGCGACATCACAGCCCAGTCCCATCAACAGTTGCCCGTGCTCGATGGTCTCCAGACCCTCAGCGACCACCTCGCGCCCGAACGCCCTGGCCAGACCAATCACTGCCCGCGTCAGAGCAAGATCGTCATGGTCGTTGAGGATGTCGCGAACAAAGGATTTATCGATCTTGATAGTACGCGTCGGCAGGCGCTTGAGATAACTCAGGGACGAATAGCCAGTACCGAAATCATCCAGAGAGAACTGCACACCCAGTCGCTGACAGGCCTCAAGACACTGGCTCACACGCTGAATATTCTCGATCGCCACCGATTCGACAATTTCCAGATCGAGCATCTGCGGCGCTACGGTTGGGTGACGCCCCAGCAATATTGTCAGGCGCTCGACAAAGTCACTGCGCTGAACGTGCCGCGCCGCGATGTTGATGCTCACCGGCCAAACGTGCCCGGCCTGCTGCCAGCGCTGCATTTGCGCCATGGCCTGGGTGATTACCCATTCGCCGATGTCGACAATCAGGTCCGTCTGCTCTATCAGTGGCAAAAAATCGGCCGGCGCGACCAAACCCTTGATCGGATGCTGCCAGCGCAGCAAGGCCTCGAAACCGAGAACCTGGCCGCTGCGCATGTTGACCTTGGGTTGGTAATGCAGGCAAAGCTCGCCCTTGATCAAGGCCTGACGCACCCGAGCCACGGTCTGGTGGGTAGCCTTGACCTCACGATCCAGCGACACATCGAACAAGTGGTAGCGATTACGTCCACTCTGCTTGGCGACATACAGCGCCTGATCGGCATGCCGTACCAGAGTGTCAGCGTCTTCGTTGTCGAGGGGAAACAGCGTCACCCCGATGCTGGCGCTGACACTCACCTCACGATCCTTGATCGAATACGGCGCTGCAACCGCCTTGAGAACTCGCTGCAAGGCCAGGTGCAATTGCCCGGAGTCCTGCACAGCACGCAAAATAAGCACGAACTCGTCACCCGAAAGGCGCGCTACTTCGTCGCCACCGCGCAAGATGCCCTTCAGGCGGTTGGCGACCTCGACCAGCAACAAGTCGCCGCAGGCATGGCCATAGCCATCATTGACCGCCTTGAAACCATCCAGATCGAGCATGCACACAGCCAGGGCGATGTCCTTGCTTCGGGAGAACTCCAGCGCCTGATTCAGCAAGTCCGAAAGGTATGCACGATTGGGCAGCCCGGTCAGCACGTCATGCCCCACCCGCCACTGCAGCGTATGCAGCAACTGGCGTTTCTCGGTCACGTCGAAGCGGATGGACACGTACTTGCGCACCCGGCCACTGGCAGGATCGATCAGCGGCACCATGGTGCTGTCGACCCAGTACAGCGAACCATCCTTGGCGCGGTTGCAGATTTCGCCCTTCCACATCCTGCCGGCAACCAGCGCAGTCCACATACCCTCGAAAAAAGCCGGGTCGTGCAGGCCGGAGTTGAGGATGCGGTGATTGGCCCCCAGCAGTTCATCGCGACTGTAGCCCGAGATACTGCAGAACTGCTCGTTGACGTAAGTGATCCTGCCACTCAAGTCGGTTTCGGAAAAAATCGCGGCTGCATCAACAGCCGTGCGGTAATTATCGTCCATGAAAATCTCGTACCAGTGGGTAAGCGATTGCAGCGCTCGACCAGCACTGATTCTTTAGTTCGAAGCAGCCGTCTACGCCGGGTGGTTAACGTAGACGGTTGGTAATAACCACACGAATTACATCACATTTCATGAGCAAATGTGACGAAATCAGCTGCGACCAAATGCTTATGGATTTAAACAACCAATTGATTTTCAACAAAAATTTACTGACCAAACAGTCAAATAGATAACACACCCCGACATTTAGGCCTAGTAAGCGCTGACGACCCTACGCGCTGAAGCACTCGAACCGGTCTGACCAGTTGTTGCTACCTTTCATCCAAAGACCTCTTGCAAAGGCCGAAAACCCGCGCATACACTGACTACGCACTGGACATACCGGTAAGACCACAATAATTAAGTCCTCCGCTCTTTCGCCCCTTCCAGGCATCGAAGCAAGGACACCGATCAGAGATCCCTCCCATGCTCAAATGGTGCTCGCGTTCGATCTTCCTCCAAGTAGTGCTCGGCCTGGTGCTAGGCGTCGCCTGTGGCCTCAGCTTTCCCGAAGTGTCCCTACAGTTGAAACCCTTGGGCGACGGCTTTATCAAGCTGATAAAAATGCTCATTGGACTGATCGTGTTCTGCGTTGTAGTCAGCGGTATTTCCGGTGCAGGCGACCTGAAGAAGGTTGGCCGCATCGGCCTTAAATCGGTCATCTATTTCGAGATCCTCACCACCATTGCCCTGGTCATCGGCCTGGTGTTTGCCTTTACCTCCGGAATCGGCAGTGGCGCCAACATCCACCTCGATCAACTCTCCACCGCTGAGGCTGGCAACCTGGCTGATCGCGGCCAGCACATCCACGGCACCGCGGCGTTTCTCATGGACCTGATCCCGACGTCGGTGATCGGTGCCTTCGCAGACAACAACATCCTGCAAGTGCTGCTGTTCTCGGTACTGTTCGGCAGCGCCTTGAACCTGGTAGGTGAAGCCGCCTCGGGCATCTCGCGACTGATCAACGAGCTGAGCCATGTGATCTTTCGCATCATGGGCATGATCGTGCGCCTGGCGCCGATCGGCGTGTTCGGTGCCATCGCGTTCACCACCAGCAAATATGGCCTCGAATCGCTGCAGCACCTGGGTGGCCTGGTCGCTTTGTTCTACCTGACCTGCACAGGTTTTGTGCTGCTGATTCTGGGTACCGTGATGCGCCTGTCGGGCCTGCGTATCCTGCCGTTCATCAAGTACCTGCGCGAAGAGTTGACCATTGTCCTGGGCACCGCATCCTCGGACGCCGTACTGCCGCAAATCATGCGCAAGCTGGAGCACCTGGGGATTGGCAATTCCACTGTCGGCCTGGTGATACCGACCGGTTACTCCTTCAACCTTGATGGCTTCTCGATCTACCTGACGTTGGCTATTGTCTTTATTGCCAACGCTACCGGCACGCCGCTGGCAATGACCGACCTGCTGACCATTTTGCTGGTATCGCTGATCACCTCCAAAGGTGCCCACGGTATTCCGGGCTCGGCGCTGGTGATTCTGGCGGCAACGCTAACCGCCATTCCTGCGATTCCGGTGGTGGGTCTGGTGCTGGTGCTGGCCGTTGACTGGTTCATGGGGATCGGCCGGGCGCTGACCAACCTGATCGGCAACTGCGTGGCCACCGTAGCCATCGGCCGCTGGGAAGGTGATATCGACATGGAGCGGGCCAATAATGTGCTGGCCGGTAAACAGGGTTTTGGTTTTTCCCAACGCAAGACACCCCACGCCCACCAACAAGAGTTCTGAGTGAAGTGGCCGGCACCAAGGGTGCCGGCCACAGGAGCAAACCATGCAAGTGTTCTCATGGAGTGAACAGTGATTACTTCATCGACAGTAGTGAATTCGGTAGTGGAAAAACTTCGCCAGGCCCTGGCCCGTGGTCAATGGCGCTCCGGCGACATGCTCCCGGGCCAGCGCGAGTTGGCCGAACAATTGGGCATCAGTCGTCCCAGCCTGCGTGAAGCGGTAACCGTCCTGGAGACCCTCGGCCTGGTGCGTTCGATGCCTGGTAAAGGTGTGTTGGTGCTGGACGCCGAGATGGCCGAAAGTGCCGCGCCGCAGTCCGCGGTGGCAGAAGCCAGCCTCGAGGATGTTCTGCAACTGCGCTATACCCTGGAGCCGTTCATCGTCGGCTTGGTGGCCCAGTCTGTGAGCAGCAAGGAAATTGGCCAGCTACGCCTGACCCTGATGGACATGCGCGAAGCCCTCGAGGCGCAAGACAGCGAAGCCGGGGTCAATGCCTACATCGCCTTCCATGAAGAGCTGTTCACCCTCACTGCCAACCCGATATTCCAGAGTGTGGTGCAACAAACCAGTAATGCCCTCAAGCAAAGTGCTGCGGTGTTGCGCAACTCTCCCGAGCACCTGGCGGCGCGCCTGGAGGAAAACGAAGCAGTGGTACGCGCCATTCGCAACAAGAACAGCGCCCAGGCCAGCGCGCAAATGCGCCACCACATACTCCAGGAAGGTCGGCGCATGGGTATCGAACTGAATATCCCGGACGAACATCCGGTCATCTGACCCCAGGAGAGCATTGATGAACACCAGCGCCCAAGCGTCTGTGACCGCCCTGCCTGTCCTGCTTGCCCACGGCGAAGTGCGCCTGTCAGCCGAGCAGATCTATCCGCGCCTGTTCGATGCGATTCTTGAACAGCGCCTGGCACCGGGCAGTGCCTTGCCCGAACAGGCACTGGGTGAAGCGTTCGGCGTCAGCCGCACGGTGATTCGCCGGGTGTTGGGCCGCTTGTGCGATCAACAGGTAATCGTCCAGCGCCCCAGCCATACCGCCCGTCTGGCCGCGCCTGACCCACAACAGGCGCGACAAATCCTCAGCGCCCGACGCCTGGCCGAAACCACGTTGATCACCCTGGCGGCACAACGCTCGCGACCGGCCAAGATCCGTCAATTGCGCGAACTGGTCGCCCGTGAACGCCAGCACCATGAGCAAGGCCAGCGCTGCACGGCCATTCGCCTGGGCGGTGAATTCCACCTGAAACTGGCGGAGATCGCCAACAATGCCCCACTGACCCGCTTTCTCAATGGCTTGGTACCACAGACCTCATTGATCATCGCCCAATACGAAACGCGTCCCTGCAGTCACTGCGCCTGGCAAGAACATGTGGCCATCATCGATGCTCTGGAGCAGGGTGATGCCAGTGCTGCCCTGACCCTCATGCACGAGCATCTGGACCATATCGAAGCCAAACTCGATCTGCAGTCTGTGGTTGGCGACTGAAATGCGCACGCTGTTCGTCTATCCCCGGCTGCGGCTCGCGCCTGCACCTCGGCAACTGCCTATACTGAAAAATATTGAGAGATAATCCTGTCGCAAGGGGGTAGCGCTTGTGACCCCCCGTGCCCTTCTCTTTCTGTTGGTGATTCTGCTTGCACTAAGCGGTTGCGCCTCGCGACAAAAGCCCGTCGAACCTCCCCCGGTGCAACTGAGCCGTGCCATCTGGGAGCAGATCGACCGGGAAATCATCCAGGCCTCCCTGGCCAGTACCAGTTCAGTCAACGACTATGCCCGACGCTCCATGCGCGTATGGAGGGATCGCGTGCAGCAGTTCACCGAAAGCGAGTTCATTCCCTGGTTCACTGGTTACTGGACCCAGCAGTGGCTGACCATGAAAGTCGCTTGGTACAAAATGAACAGTGGCGATGGTAAAGACCCGCCAGAGAAGCGCCTGGCGCTTTATCTGCAAGAGCAGTATCACCGCCAGGTGCTCGATCAGGTGGCCAAGGAAATCGACCCAGAAGGGATTCGTGATCGCGCCATGGAGCTGTATATCCAGCTTCTGGGCCAGCAATTGCAGCAAATTGCCCAGCGTTATCGCGCACCGGCGCAGCAGTTTAATCTGCGCCTGACGCGGATCCAGGCGATTAACCTCGGGCCGCCGGCCGCGCGCAATGCCTCGCTCTACCAGTTGCTTTTCAGCAAACCGCTTGCCGAGCAACCCGCTTATGCCGCCTTGGTCGGGCATATGCACAGTACAGTGCGCGCTGGCACCCAACGCTCGGATGTCGGCCTATCCTCGGTGGCCCAACAGGCCAGTGAAAAACTCGGCGCAACCCTGGCGCCGCGCGGTATCGCCAGCGCAGTGGCAACGGCGGTTGGCCGCGTTGCCGGCTCACTGATCTCAGTGGCCGCGGCGGGCTATGGCGTCATCACCCACAATCAGGAACAGCCCGCCATGATCGAACAGTTGCGGGTGATCCTCAATGTTGCGCTCAATGAGGAATGGCGAGAGCTGATGGACAACCGCAAGACTGGCGCCATGGCCGGGGTGTATTACTTGTCCGGCGAGATCGAGGAAGGCCTGCTCGGCACCCGGCGTATGGGCATTGAACCCGACAGCGGTTCGCTACGTATTGTGCTGCCGGCGCCGTAACCGGCCTCAAGCGACAGCGCGATTGTCATTTACCGCCTGAGCAGAGGTCGGCAGGCCAAAAATGCGATCGAACAGCCAGTTGTACACAAAGGTGTAGCAAGGAATCAGAATGATGAAAGCCAGGTCCACCAGGAAGGCTTCGACCAGACTCATGTCCAGCCACCAGGCAATCAGCGGGATCAGGTAAACCACTAATGTCAGCTGAAAACCGATGGCATGCGCCACGCGCCGGGCAACGCTGCGCCCACGCTTTACCTGACGGCTTTCCCAATACTCGAACAGCGTGTTGTAGATGAAGTTCCAGGCCATGGCGATGGTGGTGATCATCACCGCCAGCGGGCCGGTATTGCTTGGCGCCGTATCCGACAAATAGGCCAGGCCCAAGGTCGACATGCACAGGCCAATTGCTTCATAAGCGCTCACATAGACCAGTTTGCGTTTCACCCCTTGCACGTTACCACCTCAATTTCGTCATCAAACGCAGCCCATCCGGGTTGCAGAGGCGCGCAAGAGTGCGTCAATATTTCTGATAGAAAAAGTCAGCAGCTATCAATTTTACTGACAACAGGAAGTACCCTTTGAATTTCTCCAGTGACAACATCGAGCTTTTCCTTGCCGTACTTGATCGTGGCTCGTTCTCTGCCGCTGCGCGTGCCTTGGGCCGGGTGCCCTCGGCCATAAGCATGGCGATTGGCAACCTGGAGGCGGAATTGGGCTATCCGCTGTTCGAACGCACGCATCGAGAAACCCGTCCGACCGCCCTGGCCCAAGCCCTCGAACCCCATGCACGCATGATCGCTGGGCAACTGGAGCTGCTGCAGGTACATGCCCTTGAGCTGTCTCTGGGATTGGAGAGCACGCTGGCAATCAGCGTGGTCCCGGACATCGATCACCGTCCACTACTGACCGCGATCAAAGCCGTCAGCGAACGCTACCCATTACTGGACATCGAAATCCTCAACGCCCCACAGGAGCAGGCCCTACAGTTGCTGCAGCAGGGGCGAGTCAGTTTGTGCCTGGCTTTTGCCGGATTGACCGTCGATCCGCAGCAACGCTTCCAGAATATCGGCATGGAGTCATTGGTGGCAGTTATCTCGCCGCAGCACCCTGCCCTTGCGCACCACCCCCGGCAAATTGCCTACCTCGAAGACTTGGTCAATGTCCGGCAAATCCTGATAGCCAGCCACGATCTGCCGATCACCGATACACGCGCACTGATCGGCAAAGCCCAGTGGCGCACCGATAGTTTGAGCATGGCCTTGGAGATGGTAGAGGCGGGCCTGGGCTGGGGCGATTTTCCGTTGTCACGGGTTGCTCCGCTCCTCAAGGCCGGACGCTTGCTGCGCCTGGATTTCAACAACACCCGCAACGAACTGCAACTGCCCGTGCATGCCTTTTGGCGGCAAAGCCACCCCCTGCAGAAAGCGGCGCAAGAACTGGTCAGGATGCTCGGCGCATAAGGGTTTACCCGGCACCACTGGCAGAATAAACCTGACGTTCCCCTGCGGCATTCTGACTTTCAATTTTTCCAGACTGCGGCCGATAGCCTCATCGACAGGTACGAGCAACGCCAAAAGCACCGCTCGGCACTCCTCCTTACTGGCTAAAGGTCTCGCAACATGAACCTGAAATTTCGCCACAAGATCCTGCTGTGCGCCTGCGGCGTCGTGGTTCTGGCATTTGCTTTGTTCACCCTCTACAACGACTACCTGCAACGCAACACCATCCGGCAGAACATCGAGTCATCGGTCAAACAGGCCGGTGCATTGACCGCCAGCAGCGTGCAGAACTGGATGAGCGGCCGCATCCTGGTGCTGGAAAACCTGGCCCAGAACGTTGCCCATCAGGGTGCCAACGCCGACTTCGCCGGCCTTGTCGACCAGCGTTCGTTCACCAGCAACTTCCAGTTCACCTACGTCGGCCAGGCCAACGGTGTATTCACCCAACGTCCGGACGCAAAAATGCCTGACGGCTACGACCCACGCCAGCGCCCCTGGTACTCCGCTGCTGTGGCCGCCAACCAGACAATGCTGACGCCACCCTACATGGCCGCGGTCGGTGGTTTGGTCGTAACGATTGCCATGCCGGTGAAAAGCAACGCCAGCGGTGAACTGCTCGGCGTAGTCGGCGGCGACCTGAGTCTGGCGAGTCTGGTCGATATCATCAACGCGGTGGACTTCGGTGGCATCGGCCACGCGTTCCTGGCTGATCGCAATGGCCAGGTTATCGTCAGCCCGAACAAAGACCAGGTGATGAAAAACCTCAAGGACATCTACCCTGGCAGCAACCTGCAAGTGGCACCAGGTATTCACGACGTGAACCTGGGCGGCGAAGCGCGAATCATCTCGTTCGCGCCGGTCAGCGGCCTGCCTTCCGCCGACTGGTACATCGGCCTGTCTATCGACAAGGACAAAGCCTACGTCGCCCTCAGCCAGTTCCGCACATCTGCCATCATTGCCATGCTCATTGCCGTTGCCGCTATTGCTGGCCTGCTGAGCCTGCTGATTCCGGTGCTGATGCGTCCGCTGACCACCATGGGCCGCGCCATGAAGGACATCGCCCAAGGAGAAGGTGACCTGACCCGCCGCCTGGTAGTGGAAAACAAGGACGAATTCGGCGAACTGGCGAGTGCGTTCAACCAGTTCGTCGAGCGTATTCATGCCTCGATTGCCGAAGTGTCGTCGGCCACCCGCCAGGTGCATGACCTTTCGGAGCGCGTGATGAGTGCGTCCAACGCCTCGATTGTCGGTTCCGAAGAACAAAGCATGCGCACCAACAGCGTGGCCGCTGCCATCAACGAACTCGGTGCGGCTACCCAGGAAATCGCGCGCAACGCCGCCGATGCCTCGCAACACGCCAGCGGTGCCAGCGAACAAGCCAACGACGGTCGCCAGGTGGTGCAGGAAACCATCGCCGCGATGACCTCACTGTCGCAGAAAATCAGCGAATCCTGCGAACAGATCGAAACCCTCAATGCCAGCACCGACGACATCGGGCAGATTCTCGATGTGATCAAGGGTATCTCCCAGCAGACCAACCTGCTGGCCCTCAACGCGGCGATCGAAGCTGCCCGTGCCGGCGAAGCCGGCCGCGGTTTTGCCGTGGTCGCCGATGAGGTTCGCAACCTGGCCCACCGCACCCAGGAGTCGGCCGAGGAGATTCACAAAATGATCACCACCCTGCAGGTCGGTTCCCGCGAGGCGGTGCATAACATGAACGCCAGCCAGGTCTCGAGCGAGGAAAGCGTATCGGTTGCCAACCAGGCCGGTGAACGCCTGAGCAGCGTTACTCAGCGTATTGGCGAAATCGACGGCATGAACCAGTCGGTGGCCGCCGCGACCGAAGAGCAGACTGCCGTGGTCGAAAGCCTGAACCTGGACATCACCCAAATCAACGTGTTGAACCAGCAAGGCGTGGCCAACCTCAATGACACCCTGCTTCACTGCGATGCCCTGGCCCAACAGGCAGGTCGCCTCAAGCAATTGGTCGACAGCTTCAAAATTTAAAGCCAACACCTGGCGAGGGCTTGCACAGCCCTCGCCAGGCGTCTGTCGCTACACCGCTACGGCGCGCTTGACCCTGCCCAGGCGTATCCAACCGATCAACACCGCCAGCATGACCACAAAGCCCAGGTAACCGAAGAGCGGATAAACCTGGCCGACCAGGCTGATGAAGCCGATCAGGCTACAGACAAACGCAGCCACCCCTGCACCCACAGCCCCCACTTGAAAACTGCGAGTGCCTGCGGGCAACAGCCGCGCCAGAAACGAATAGAGCATGCCCACAGCGGTATTGACGATCATGCCGAAGATGATCACGCACATGATCACGCCAAGCGTTGGGGACAGCTCGCTGGCGATCGACAGCATCGGCATTGGCAAGTCGGCTACGGTATCCAGGCGCGCGAGCAGCCCGGCGCTCATTACCAGCATCAGTGCGCCCAGCCCTGCACCGCCGAGAATGCCGCCCCAGATAGCGGTTTTCTCCATACGTGCCGAGCCGCCAAGAATCGCCAGCATTGGCGCCCCGGCGACTACGTTGTAAGACACATAAAGGAAAGCCCCTAACAACCAATGGCTGGCGCCTGCCTCCTGCTTGCTGGCGATCTGGTCCAGCGCGGTGAAACTCAAGTCGCGAGTGAGCACCGCGTATAGCGCGATCGCAGTGGCAGCCAGAATCAGGAAAGGCGTAACCGCACCAATCAGCACGATGACCTTTTGCACATCAAGGCACACCACCGCTACCACCAGCAGGGTGACCAGCACACTGCCGGTCAGCGCCGGAATCCCAAACTGCTGCTCGAGCAAGGCGCCGCCCCCGGCGAGCATCACCACGGTGACCCCGAACATGAAGAAAGTAATCAGCAGATCGACGAACAGCCCCAGGTAGAGGCCGCAGATGGCATACACCACATCCTTGTGCGACGTGGCTTGCAGGCGATTGCCCAACCCGGCCAGGGCCATGCCGAGGAACGTGAACAGCGCCGCACTGACCAGCGTGCCGAGCAACCCCCAGAGACCGAAATTGACGAAAAACAGCAACAGTTCTCGCCCGGAGGCGAAACCTGCACCCACGATGACGCCAATAAAGGCGCCTGCAATTTTCAGCTGATCTTTCATCTCGAACCCTCTGGCATCTATGGCCCTGGCCGGGCCTTGTTGTTTTTTCCCAGTACCACGCAGGCAGGTGTGATCTCAGTCGTGGCCGATCCAGGCCTGCACTTCGATCTCCACATCAACCCCCAGGGCAAGCCCGGCGCTGACCGTCGAGCGCACGGGATAGCCGTTGGCAAAGAAGCTTTTGTAGACCTCGTTGAAGCCGGCGAAATGTGCCATGTCCGACAGCCATACCGTGGCCTTGATCACCTGATCAAAACCGACGCCGCATTCGGCCAGGGTTTCACCAATACGCTCCAGCGTGGCCTGGGTCTGGGTCTGGATATCACCCTTGACCACCTCGCCTTGGGCATTCATTGGAATCTGGCCGGAGAGAAACAGAAAGCCGCCGACCTTTACCGCTTTAGAGAACGGGAATGGCAAGTGGCTGGGGATACGCTGGATAGTCGAGCTCATGGAAATGTCCTTGGATGATTAACGGAAACGGGCTGGCGACAAGCGTTTTGGCTCGACGCCCTCACGGTGCAAGGCAGCAGGAAGGGGCTGGCCGAGCAACAACGCACAGGCCAACTGCGAAACGCCCGCCGCCGACTGAATGCCATAGCCGCCCTGGGCGGCCAGCCAGAAAAACGCAGGATTGTGCGGGTCGGCGCCGATCACCAGATCACCATCGGCCACGAATGAGCGCAGCCCGGCCCAGGTGTGGCTGGGGCGCCGGATAGTCAGGGTGGTCAAGGCTTCGATGTTGTAGATGCCGATTGCCACATCCAGTTCTTCAGGCATTACGTCCTGGGGTTGGACCGGATCGGCATTGGCAGGAGAACCGAGCAATTGCCCGGCGTCGGGTTTGAAATAGAAGCTCTCGTCCACCCCGATAACAGCCGGCCATTGCGCAAATTCATGCGCCTGCGGTCCTTCAAAGGTAAAGGCGCTGCGCCGGCACGGTTGCAGGCCAACGGTTGGCACGTCGCACAGCGTGGCAACCTGATCGGCCCAGGCGCCCGCGGCGTTGACCAACTGCCGAGCCTGGATAACGCTGCCGTCAGCCAGGTGCACGTGCCACAGACCGTCGGCAAAGCAGCCTGCTACCAGTTCGGCGTTGCAGCGCAACTCACCACCGGCCTGACGAAAGCCACGCAAAAAACCCTGATGCAGGGCATGCACGTCAAGGTCCATCGCCCCCGGCTCATGAATCGCACCCGCCAGCGCGTCGCTGCGCAGGCTTGGCACCATTGCCAAGGCGGCCTCGGGATCAAGCAAGCGCACCTCGGTGCCGTTGGCCAGGTTCTGCGCGTAGCTGTTCGCTAGCAGCGCCTGCTGTTCGAGGCTGGCGACATACAGACAGCCGCGCGGCTCAAGCAAATGATGTTCACAGAAGCCTTCCGGCGGCGACTCATAGAACGCCCGGCTGGCACGCGTCAAGGCCTGGATCTGCGGGGTGCCATAGGCTTCCATGAACATCGCCGCCGAACGCCCGGTGGAGTGATAGCCCGGCTGCGCTTCACGCTCCAGCAACAGCACCCGCTGCTGGCCAGCCAGCCGGTAGCCCAGGGAAGCACCCGCTATACCGGCACCAATGATCACGCTGTCGAATAGTTGCGTCATAACCTTGCCATTGCCTGGTAAAGAATCCGAAATTATCACTTATGAGAATTCTAATATATGAGAATTTAGAAATACGCAAGCGGCCACGGTAAGATGCCCATCCGCGATGCCTGACCGAGATACTTGATGAGTGACCGCTCCCCTGCTGCTAACCGCCCCGGTGCACAGCCGCCGATTGACCGTACCGAAGTTGGTGCGCGCCTGCGCACGGTACGCAAAAGCCAGCAACTGACCCTCAAGCAATTATCGGAACGCTCCGGGGTGCCCGTATCGACCCTGTCGAAAATGGAACTGGCCCAGGTTTCAGTGAGTTACGAGAAACTCGCGGCGGCGGCGCGGGCCTTGAACGTCGATATCGCCCAGTTGTTCCGCTCATCCGAAGCGGGCGATGTGCCAACCTCCACCACCGTGGTGGTTCACTCGCTGCCTACCGCACCGGGCTACAGCACCGGGACCTACGATTACCACCTGATTGCTGGCGAATTTCCCGAACGTCTGATGACCCCGATGTACGCTCGCATCATTGCCCGCGAACTTCAGCAGTTCGATGAATTCATCCGCCACCCTGGGCAGGAATTTGCCCTGGTACTCAGCGGTCGCGTAAGAATCGTTTTCGAGACTGGAGAAGCCGTGAGCATCGGCGCCCAAGAGACCGCCTACTTCAACAGCAACGTAGGCCACATCTACCTTTCGGAGAGCGAAGATGGCGGCGATGCGCAAGTGATGGTGGTCATGACCGACCGTTAACGCGGTCATCCCATTGCCGCGAATGCGGGTCGAGCCCGCATGCAGCGGTTATAACCTAATAACGAACTAGTCTATTTGGCTATAAAAAAACCTTTATGCTGGCTCACATCCGATCACGGGCATGTTGGGCGTTTAGATAAATGATGGATGTAGGTTCTTTCGGCTTTACCATTGCAGGCCTCGTCGTAGGATTCATCGTCGGCATGACCGGCGTCGGCGGCGGCTCACTCATGACCCCCATCCTCCTTTGGTTCGGCATCAGCCCAGCCACCGCCGTGGGCACCGACCTGCTCTATGCCGCCATCACCAAAGCCAGCGGCGTCTGGGTGCATAGCAAACACAAAAACATCGACTGGAAAATCACCGGTTGGCTGACCTTGGGCAGCGTCCCTGCTGCAGCCGCCACACTGTGGTTTCTCAGCACGCTGAACACCGACACCAAAGCCGCAAACGCCGTGATCAAACAAGGCCTGGCCGTGGTCCTGGTCCTCACCGCGCTGGCCATCCTGTTCAAAAGCAAACTGCAAGCCTTTGCCAGCAAACATGCCGGCGACCGCTATCACCTCAGCGGCACCAGCCTCAACCTGCTTACGGTGATCACCGGCGTGATTCTCGGTGTGATGGTCTCGCTGACCTCCATCGGCGCTGGTGCGCTGGGTACCGTGGCGTTGTTCCTGCTTTATCCCTACCTGGTCACCCGCCGCCTGGTCGGCACCGAAATCGCCCATGCCGTACCCCTGACCCTGGTTGCAGGCCTGGGCCATGCCAGCATGGGCAATATGGACTGGTCGCTGCTGGGCTACCTGCTGCTGGGCTCACTGCCGGGCATCTACCTGGGCAGCCACCTGACCGGACGCATTTCCGACAGCGTTCTGCGCCCTTGCCTGGCCGGTATGCTGCTGATGATCGGATATAAACTGGCGTTTTGAACCGACAAACCAGCGATGTCGGTCAAAAGTAGGCATCGCTGGCCCTGGCCTGCCTAATTCGTTGATCTCGCGTGGCCGCCACCTGCTCGACCGACTGCAGTGAGCACGCCTGCTCCTTATAGCGATAACCGTCCTCTACGGGTCGAGCGACCGCTACCCCTCCTTTGGCCAACAGCGCCAGCCGTGTGCCAACCGGCAACCCGGTCATCGCGCAGTCTTCAGGCCCGAGGTGAAAGGATGCATACACCAATGACTCGTGCAAAACCGACCGCAGCTTGCTGTTAACCACTTCGGAAAACACCAGAAGGATCACGGCGGTATAGATCACTCCGATCACACACGCTGCATGCAACCACTGACGTCGGTGCCAACCTGAGCCAGGAACGAAGAGGTTCCAGCAAATAGCGGTGGCGCGATTACGCCTCACTTGCTGCCTGAACACCGGCGCCGTCATACCGAACACCAAGGCGCCGATAAACATCGCCACGGGCAGTAGCAAACTCGTAGCCAAGTACCAGATGTAAACCAGATAAATGAATGTCAGGGTTTTCTGTGCACCGGGAAACTGCCCAGGCTCGATGCGCGTCTGCCCGAGGATGAAGGCGTCCGCTTCTGCGCTGGCGACCAGCCCCGCCGCTACCGTCAGCAATGCGGCCAGCACCATCAACCAGCCCTTGTGGCGAGCATAGCGCTCTACCAGCCGCAGCAAGCGCACAGCCAATACGATCGACCCCAGGCTGAGCAGCACAAACAGCCATTTCGCCAACATCTTGTCGACAGTGCTGCCCAGCCACTGAAACATCATCATGACCTGCAAGACAATCGCACAGGTCATGACCAGTGCGGCCAGGTACTCATCGACGCCACATTCTTGCATACTGAAGTTCAGCTTCCAGCGAAAGTGACGGTTCTGGGTACGGATGAACAACGCCCGATGAATACTCCGATCCAACCAATAGACGCCCGCTGCAAAGAGCACATAGAGCGCGACATATCCCCACATCAGCCTCGGTTCCCCTTCCTGCCAGCGCAACGCGCCATAGCACACGAAGGGGTCATCCTAGATCAAAGCTAATCCGCCGTCTGAACGCAGTGACACCAACCTCAGGGCAATTTCGTATCGACAGATGTGCTGAAAGCGACTATCGATTGAACCTGTCCACCAAGGCGTACATTTCATGCGCAGTCTGTTGCAACGCTCGACCGAGGGTAGCGGAGCTGGCGGCGATGCCAACGTTCTGCTCCGACACCTGGGCAATGGTGGTGATTTGTCGACTGATGTCTTCGGCAACGTGCGCCTGTTGTTCGGAAGCGGCTGCCATCTGTTCTGTCATCTGATGGATACGCTCCACCGCCGTGCCGATACCGTCCAGGGCGTTTTGCGTGGCAATCACCTGATCGACCCCGGCGTGGGCCTCGTCACTGCCTTGACGGGCAATATCCACCGCCTGATTGGCCGCGCTGTGCAATGACTGAATAATGCTCTGGATCGTCTCGGTCGACTCTTGGGTCTTGAATGCCAGGGCCCGCACTTCGTCGGCAACGACGGCGAAACCACGCCCCTGCTCGCCGGCCCTGGCCGCCTCGATCGCAGCGTTGAGGGCCAAAAGGTTGGTCTGGTCGGCGATCTGTCGAATCATGTTCGAGGCGATCTGGATCGACTGGGTTTCCCCCGCGAAGTGCTCTACCGACTGGCTGATCTGATTAACCGTCTGCTGCAAGGTCTCGATGACCAGGCGCGTCTTGCCTGCCTCCTGTGAACCAACCTGAGTCAGCTGGTTGACGTCCTCGGCTTCGCGGGCCGTGTCGTGAATATGGGTCGACACCTCGGCAATCGAGGCAGCCATTTGAGTCATGGCGGTGGCGGCCATGTCCGTTTCGTCACGCTGACGTTGCAGCGACACCTCTGACGCCTGGGCCAACTGGCCACTCTCGGCGGCCATGGTTTCGGTCTGATTGGCGTAGTCTCCCGAGCGGCTCAGCGCCGTGCGACCTTTGGCCTGCTCGCTGATCAGCGCCATCATCAATTGCGCCAAAGGGCCCTGCTGATCGGTGTAGGTGCGGGCGATCAACTCGCTGTCGAAACTCTCGGCGGTCAAACGCCGGGCTTGTGCGAACTTATGCTGCATGCGCCAATGAGCCGCTATCTGCATACCGATAAAACCACAGGCCAGCACCGCAATAGCCGCCCAGCTGTCCAGATAAACCACGGCGGCAATGGCCGGCACGCCCAGCGCAATCGGCGCCAGTCCATGCTCCAGTGCAGTTGCAGCAAAGCGCTTGAAATTCCAACTGCGTTTACCTGTACGCATGCGTTCATACAGCGCAGAGGCACGTTCGATATCGGCTCGCTGCGGCTTGACTCGCACCGATTCGTAACCCACCACTATCGCGCCATCGAGGATCGGGGTGACGTAGGCACTGACCCAATAGTGATCGCCGTTGCGGCAGCGATTCTTGACAATGCCCATCCAGCTTTTACCGTCCTTCAAATACGACCACATGTGAGCGAAGACTGATTCTGGCATGTCCGGGTGACGCACAATGTTATGCGCACTGCCAATCAGCTCCTCGCGACTGAAGCCGCTGATGGCCACGAATTCGTCGTTGCAATAAGTAAGGTTGCCGTGCAGGTCGGTGGCGGATATCAGCCGCTGTTCGTTCTGGAAAATGACTTCCTGCTGGGTGACCGGCAGATTGGTTCTCATACGCTGGTATCCGTTTGTGCTTGGATCAATTCAGGTGCAATTACCCTCATTGTAGGTATGGCCATTAGCCATTCCTCATCAATAGAGAGGACACTGCTATAACGATAAGGAATAGCGGGTTAGACAGCCTGTGCTTCATTCGCAGCCATCTGATTGGTCAAGGTCAGGCACTCTTTGAACAGCCTGGCGGCGGGGTCGAGATTGCGATTGGCAGCATAAAAGCAGCCGATACTGCCAAAGCTCATCGGCTTGCCCAGATCAAACGCCTTGAGCTTGCCGCCATGGGCCAACTGCTGAGCGGTTTGCAGGGAAAAGAAGCTGATCGTCTGCTGATCCTGGATCAATTCGTAGTTAGTCAGGGCAGCAACCGACTCGATGACGTTGACCGGCGGGCCAAGGTCGAGCTCTTCGAACAAGCGATCGACCGTGCGCCGCAGCAGGCCACTTCGCGGAGGCAGAATCCAGGGAAAAGGATGCAAGTCAGCCAGGCTCAGCGGTTGGCTGCTGCGATGTAATGGATGCTCGGCGCCGGCCACCACACACAACCCTTCTTCGCCCAACACATCCACCTTCAGCCGCGTCTCGTACTCATGCCGGTGCCAATCATCGGGAATTCGACCCACGACAATATCCAGTTCACCGGCCAGCAAACTGGAGAACAATTGATCCATATGCCCGACACGGACGGTCACCAGTACACCGGGCGCACTCTCCTTGAGCAGCCGCAGCGTATGAGGCACCAGCAAAGCGGAGGAAGAAGTCAACGAGCCGACCATGACCTGCCCCGTGGTTCCGCTGTGGTAAGCGTTGACCTCATCGGTCAGGCTGCGTAGCTCAGTGAGCATCGCATGGGCCCGACGCACCACCACCCCTCCCAATTCAGTGGCGCGCACACCGCGGTTGCCTCGCACCAGCAAGGCCGCGCCGAGGAAAGCTTCCAGTTCATGAATGATCTTGGTGACAGCCGGCTGGGTAAGATTCAATGCCTGGGCAGCGCCGACCAGCGAGCCACTGCGCAGCACCTGGTCGAAGACCACCAATTGATAAAGTTTGAGTTTTCGGGCGACAGAAACAACGGTTGACTTCATGGGTAAAACCTAATGACTATCGAGCGTTATCCGCGACTTGAAACGGTGCTCGATATACTGGGCGGCTCCCTATTATTTTATTAACCCCCACACCGAAAACATCAAGGCGGCGTGGGCATCAGCACTTCCTTTCATTTCAATATAGAGGGGGCACGAATGTAGAAATTGACCCAGATCATCGCTTTGAACGCGAAAAATATATATGCAAAGTGCTTATAAAAAACACAAAAATCATACACAATGGAATTCTCAGCGAATTGTAAATTCTAAAGTTTAATTCTGGAAATAAATATAATCGACACAGATATAAATAAATGGAATATCTGCGCTGTGGTTATTCAAAAAAACCAGGCTACCAGCGTGTCAGGCGGCCCTCTGCGTAGTTCCTTGGCTAATGAAGGCCCGCCGTCTTGCAGGCCTCGACAAAGGTTGCGCCTGCTCCGGTAACCTCGGGTGCCCTACTCGATGCCCCAACTCGGCCAGCAGGTACGGTATTTTCCAGAACACCAGCACGCGGTGGATGTACCAGAATCGCAATGGCCATGGGGTCATTCAATGGAGTAGGAAAAAATTCAGGATAAAATAATAAACCGTATAAAACGATAAGAACCGGGGCTATAAAAACTCGGCTTTGTCTTTACCTTTGTGTAATCCGAAAATCTTCAACTTAGCCGCGACAACCATGCCCCCTTAATCATTGCGAACAGAGCGAATGAGCAGTTTGAAATGCGCGATATGGCCGCCGCAATCATAGGCTTGTCCTTAAGCGCCATAAAGAATAAACGTATGGATCAGCCTGACGCCGATCCATACGCTGATATCGCTACGCCTTAGCCTGCGACGGGTGCACGCCAGTCATCGGAGCCAGAAGTGCCAGACACTTCGTGGGTCCAGGTGATTTTGCGGTAGGTGAAATGCACGTCTTCCAGATGAGTGAAGTGTGCGTTGGAAGGATCTTGACAGTTGTGCATGTAGTCTTTGATATCGACGATGATCGCGTCTTCCAGGAGGGTGGTGTAATAGTGCTCCTGGGTGCCGGCTGCCGAGGTACGGAACCACTGGATTTCGATTTTGGTCAGTCGCTCGCCGGAAGTCAGCGCCGCCAGCAGCAAAGGCGAAGCCTTGTCGAATACCTTGGTGATGACCACCGGCTTGTGTACACGCTGACCGGTTGGCTGGCCGGACTGCGGATCACGCGGAATGATCACTTCGTGCTGGAAACCCTGGACCATGACCTGGTCTTCGTGACCTTCCTGGTAGGTGTTACCAACAGAATCTGCGGTGAAGGCACCGGCGGTGATCAGGCCTTGTTTGGTACCCGTTACGGACATGTAGGCAGGTGTAGCCATTGTTGCTCTCCTTGCTGAAAAATGAAGGTCCCAGAGGTGTATTTCCCACTGAGGACATCATTTACCTGCCAAGGATCGTGCCAAATTAACCAAGAAGCCCAGAGAGCGGGCGTTTCATTGATGAAGCTTATTTACCAGGCCACGTTTCACCCGTAATTTAGGTAAAAAGTGCGCAACTTCTTGCGCATCAATGCGCAAGAAGTTGCGCAGTCGACTGTACGCCACGCAGCACAAGGCCTGTAGCAGTACAGTCGCCGTTTTGTTCACGTTTTGGTGTGCAAAAAGTTGCGCATAAAGGCTTAGCGCCATCGCCGGAAAAGAACGGACTCTCACACTGCAACATGCAACCAGAAAAGCGACGCTATTGGGCGTAGCGCAGAGGCAGCGCTGCGCGCATGTGCCCGACCGCAGAAACCCTGATTCCTGATAAACTGCCCACCTCGTTGTACACGCTCCGACTCGCGTCACAGTCGCATCAATACAGAAACCGCTAATGCCCCTAGATACTGCTTTCGACCCTCAGCCGACGTTCGCAAGGGGCTTAATTCGCCCAGACAGAGCTTGAAAGGTGTTTAGAGAAACCTCTGCGTCGGCACAGTATCACGGCGCAATTGCCATCACCTTAGCCATCCGAATACAATCGCGATTAATTCTTATCCGCATCGTTATTTTGTAAAAGGAAGATCCGGGTGTCTCGCGCCTCGCTGCACGATGAAATGCACTGCCTCTATCGCGATCACGCCGGCTGGCTGCAAGGCTGGCTACGCAAACGCTTGGGCGATCGGCAGCGTGCGGAGGACATTTCCCATGACACCTTCGTCCGCTTGATCGCCTCCACCGTGGCCCATCCATTACGCGAGCCACGCTGCTTTCTGGCGACCGTGGCCAAGCGGGTGATGGTTGATCATCTGCGTCGGCGTAGCCTGGAGCAGGCCTATCTGGAAGCCCTGGCGCAGGAACCGGAACTGCAGGAGTGCTCGCCGGAAAAGCGCCTGCTAATGCTGGAAACCCTGCTGCAACTTGACGCCATGCTCGACGGCCTCGGCCTCAAGGTGCGCCAGGCGTTTCTGTTCGCGCAACTGGAAGGCCTGAGCTATGCCGAGATCGCCCAGCGTCTGGATGTTTCCGTCAGTTCGGTGACCAAGTACATAGCCAAGGCCACCGAGCAGTGCCTGCTGTTCGCCCTGGATGCCGAAGGGTGAACAATCCCGCCGAACAACGCCTGGCGCTGCGTGATGCTGCCCAATGGCATGCGCGCCTCGGCGCCGCGCCGGATTGCCGGAGCACCCAGCAGCAATGGCAGCTCTGGCACCAACAGAACACCTTGCACCAATGGGCCTGGCAGCGCCTGGAAAATCTACAGGCTGAATTCCACGGTCTGCCGGGGCCGTTGGCGCGTCGCGCCATGGGCGGGAGTGTGCAGGCGACTCGGCGCACGCTGCTCAAGGGCCTTGTACTCGGCCTGGGCGTTTCCGGCCTGGCCTGGACGGGCTATCGGCAGACGCCGATCTGGCTCGCCGATCAACGCACCGCCACCGGCGAGCGACGCAGCCTGACCCTGCCGGACGGCACCCGGCTGACCCTCAATACCGCCAGCGCGGTGGATATCCGTTTCGACGCCGAACAGCGGCTGATCATCCTGCGTGCAGGTGAGATTCTCGTCCAGACGGCCAAGGATTCGCGCCCGTTCAAGGTGCGCAGCGCCCATGGCGAGATGCGCTCCTTGGGCACGCGTTTCAACGTGCGTCAGTATGAAGATCGCACCGCACTCAGTGTGCTGGAGCATGCCGTTGCCGTGCGCAACGCCCCGGGTCGTGAAGAAGTCCGTGTCGAGAGCGGCATGGGGCTCGACTTCGCCGCTGGCGCATTGGCCGCCCCGCACCCTATCGATACCAATCAGAGCGCCTGGAGCCAAGGGCGCCTGGTGATCGATGACTGGCGTCTGGATCGCACCCTGGCCGAATTGCAGCGCTACCGTCCTGGTGTTATCACGTGTGCCGATGAGGTCGCCGGCCTGCGTCTGTCCGGCACCTACCCGCTGGACGATACCGATCGCGCCTTGACCGTCATCGCCCAGGCGCTGCCGGTGCGCATCGAAACCCGTACGCGCTACTGGGTGAGCATCAAAGCGCGCAAGTGAAAATATTTTTCATTATCGATTGTCGGTTTTCCAACCTCGCTCGACCTCTCCTGCAAACCGCCTTACCGGTATTTGAAGGAGCCATTATGTCGCATATCCATCAGCACACCAGAAAGCCTCTGGCCATCGCTATCCTCGGCGCCACCCTGGCCCTGCACGCTGGCTTTATCCAGCCGCTGTTGAGCGACGCCAGCAAGGTCCATGCCGAAGAAGCTGTAAAGGCCTATGCCATTGCTGCTGGCACCCTGGGCTCGGTGCTCAGCCGTTTCGCCAACGAGGCGGGTGTAGTGTTGTCGTTCGATGCTGCGTTGACTAATGGCAAGAGCAGTCAGGGACTGCAGGGCAACTACAGCGTGGAGCAGGGGTTCGCGCAATTGCTCATGGGCAGTGGCTTGCAAGTGGTGCCAAGCGCAGGCGGCAACTACAGTCTTCAACCCGCTGGTGATGCGCTCACTCTCGCCCCCAGCACCGTTTCCGCTCCAGCGAACCTTGAAAGCGCCTGGGATCCGGTAGACGGCTACATTGCCCGCCGTACCGCCACGGGAACCAAGACAGACACCTCAATGCTGGAAGCCCCCCAGGCCATCTCGGTGGTGACCCGCGAGCAAATGGAGGATATGGGTGTACAGCGCCTTGACCAGGCGCTGCGCTACACCTCGGGTGTTCGCTCCGACGGCGGCGGCGCCAGCAACGCCGCCGACAACATCTTCCTGCGTGGCTACGCCATCTCGCTCACATACCGCGATGGTCTGCGTCTGCGGCCACTGGGCTTCTTCGGCATGTTCAGCGAAGAGCCGTACGGCATCGAGCGCATCGAGGTGCTCAAGGGCCCGAGCTCGATCCTCTACGGCCAGGCGGAGCCGGGCGGCATGATCAACTCGATTTCCAAGCGTCCCACCGACTATGACCGTGGCGAGACCGGTGTTTCCGTGGGTAATGGCCACCGTCGCCAGGCCAAGTTCGACGTGAGCGGCGCGCTGAACGACGAAAAGACCCTGATGTACCGCCTGGTCGGCCTAGGCCGTGAGGCCGATGGCCTGTACGACCACACCGATGACGATCGCGGTTACATCGCACCCAGCTTCACCTGGCGCCCCAACGACCAGACCCGCCTGACCGTATTGGCGTCGTACCAGAAGAACAAGGGGCTGGCCCCGACCACCATTCCCTGGGCCGCCGTCAACGGCTCCAGCCCCTACGGCAAGGTACCCATGGGCCGCTTCGTCGGCGAGCCGGACTTCGACTTCGAGGAAGTTGAAAGCACCTCGCTTGGCTATGAGTTCAGCCATGAGTTCAACGAAACGTGGACCGTGCGCCAGAACGTGCGCTGGGCCGATTTCGACAATCAGGAGAATTACCTGGCACGTTCCTTCGGTGCCAGTGCGACCGGTCTGATCACCGGCCCCGACGGGGTTCCCGGCGCCTCAATCAACCGCGAGTGGCAGATCCGCCACGCCTACGGCAGCCACTTGGCACTGGACAACCAGTTGCAGGCTAGCTTCGATACAGGCCCGATTGCTCACACCGCGCTGTTTGGTATCGATTACAGCTGGAGCAAGTCGGTGCGAAACGAGCGCTGGGGCCGTGCCACGCCGATCAACGTGTTCGATCCGTCCTACGGCAGCCCGGTTGACACCTCGGTTAACACCAGTTGGGTCAACAACCTGCAGCGCACCACCCAGATTGGCTACTACTTTCAGGATCAGCTCAAATGGGATCGCTGGGTGCTGACCGTGGGCGGTCGCGAGGATCGTGCACGTATCCGCACCGAAAATCGCTTCACCGACAGCGAAACGGCCGATCAGGACTGGCATGACTTCACTGGCCGTGCAGGCCTGGTTTACCTGTTCGACAGTGGCTTCGCGCCGTACGTCAGCTATAGCGAGTCGTTCAACCCGGTGGTCGGCTCCACCGGCCCAGCTCGTGGCAGCAAGCCTTTCGAGCCAGAAACCGCCAAGCAGTATGAGGTGGGCGTGCGCTACCAGCCGCCAGGCACGGATACCCAGATCACCTTGTCGGCGTACGACCTGACCAAACAAAACACGGCCACTACCGATCCGAACGACCTATTCAACAGCATCCAGACCGGCGAGATTCGCTCGAAGGGGATAGAGCTGGAAGCCATCACCACCGTAATGGACGACCTGAAACTGATCGGCTCGCTGTCCTATAGCGACGTAAAAGTGACCAAGAGCAACGACGGCAACGAAGACAAGCGCCCATACAAGGCTCCTGCCAAACTGGCCTCACTGTGGGCTGACTACGCCATCCCGTTCGACCCGCTGCAGGGCCTGAGCATCGGTCTTGGCGTGCGCTACACTGGCTGGACCTTTGGCGACAGCATGAACACCTTCAAGGTGCCGTCCTACACCCTGTATGACGCCGCCGTGCGTTACGACCTTGGCAAGCTCGACCCGAGCCTGCGAGGGGCCCAGGCCGCCGTCAACGTCAATAACCTGACCAACAAGTACTACGTCGCCACATGCTTCTTCTACCAGGCGTGCAACCTGGGCGAAGAACGCAGCGTAGTCGCCGAACTCTCATACAAGTGGTAACCCCCTGCGTCACCGATCCCCTGCCTGACGCAGGAGGCTCCTTGCCAGATGATCGTTCCCACGCTCCGCGTCACTAATGTCCGGGGAAAATTACTCATAGCCGAAGGCTTCCCGTAGCAATCCTGCATTGCACTTGGTTGCGCCTTCGCTCACCTGCTTTGATGATCGCTGCGGGCCGCTCGAATGGACTGTATGAATCGCCCTTGGTTTCGTAGATACCTACAAGCCTTAATAATGAGGCCCATTAGGAAGTTGTAGTAGTTTAATAATTAGGACACCCATTTAGGCGAGAATGCGTGCCATAGGGTGCCTCCTACGAAAGGCCACTATGGGTCGCCAACTGCCGCTCATGAATGGCTGTCTTCGGCCCAAAGCTGCCAGCTATTGATCAGCCCTCTGTGCATTGACCACGATTTCGACGCTTGGTCGTTATTTCGCAACGCCATCGAAGTGTTAGGCTGGCGCTACGCCGGCATCACCAAATCTAGGTGATCCAACAGGAGTTTTAAGATGATCTGCAATGAGTGCGGAAAGGAACACGCCAGCGATGACATTGAGCTTGTTTTCCTGCGCCCAGACCCGGTAGCAACCCTCTCTGCTGAAATTAGGGCTGCTGGAGTGCAAGAGAGCAGCGATCTGTGCATTCTCAAGGCCGAACGATTCTTTGTCCGAGCCACACTACCTCTGCCGGTTTTGCAGCGTGATGAGCCCTATAGCATTGGGGTATGGGTCGAACTCATTCAGCCAGATTTTGAACGTATCTACGAGCTGTGGGATAACCCCGATCAGTCATCTGAACCACCGTTTGCCGTATCCCTTGCCAACGCCATTCCGACTTTTGGAGACACCAACGGCCTCCATGCTCAGTTGCAACTGACAGGGCCGACTACCAGGCCCAAGGTATACCTGACCCTAAGCGATCATCCACTGGCAGTTGAGCAGACATCCGGAATTTCGATTCACAGAGCACATGAGTACAGTGTCCTAGCAAACGGATGACTACAACGTCTCGGCGTTTACAGCAGCACTTACTGATCGACCGGTTGAATCCACAACCCATAGCTGCCCTTCACGAAGGGCAGGAATTGGCCAAAAGCGGTCAAAAGCAATCATCCAACAATGTCGTCCCGGTCAACAGCTTCGGAGTGCTTAGCTACGCTCTAGGGCGTATATGCCATGACCAGCGTTGAAGTCGTAGCGTATCCGTTGAAGATCGGATGCGTGCGCCGCGATCGCTGTATGGCGCGTTTTTATTCAATCTGTGTCTAACATTCTCCTATTGACCGCCCTACCATCGGCCGCTCCGTCCAGGTGCATACGATGAAAGATATTCCCGGCAACATCGATTTTTCAGGCTTGACGGCCCGTCGGCTAGGGCCAAATGACTGTGAGATCATTTGTGTGCACCGTGAAACGATGTTCCTTGAGGCGGGAGGAGACCCATCGGAGTTGCGGGTGATGACTGAGCACTTCCGGCCCTGGTTGCACCAGCGCCTATTCGATGGCCGCTACTACGGTTTTGCGCTGATGGACATGGGGCAGCCTGTGGCGGCGATAGGTCTGATGAGTATCGACTGGCCACCTCATCCGTCCCATCCGGCCTTAGACCAGCGCGGCTATGTGCTAAATGTTTTCGTCGAACCTGTTTACCGGCGCCGGGGCCTGGCTTCAACCCTGATGAAGTTGGCTGAAGCCGAATTTGCGCAACGCGGAATGAGTTTTGCCGTGCTACACGCGACCAAGGCCGGCAAGCCGGTGTATGAAGGACTGGGCTGGGCGAATACATCTGAGATGGCGAAAACCGTTTCGTGATTTGACTGCCTATCTCAGAAGCCTGGTCGTCGATTTTAGCTGTTGATGAAAGGCTGCTTCGGGTCGGAAGCGGCCCATCCCTCAAGCGGCCCCTACCTCGTCCCCTCACTCCAGAATGCAGAATGTCCAGTGGCCAAGCCCCATGTGATGGATCGGACAGACTAGTCAAAAGCCGCCCCAAAACAAAGGGTTACAGGTCAAGCCCCGCTCCCCCGTACCAATGTTGTACCACCCTACCTGTAAGCATCATGCTATAGCCGTCCCCTTTCGACCTGGAGTCGATGGACTAGGCAACCAAAAGATGAAACTCGAGTCAGCTATACGACCGCAAGCGTCACTAAGGGGCACAAATACGGAGGCCCATCCTTAGGACAATCATTTGTGAGTACTCCAATTTCACTTGACGAGAAAATTCTTTACTTCCTATCTCTGAAAACCCCCACCTGAGATAGGCATTTCTTGCATTCACTGCAGACGCCATCACATCTAACCACACGTGTGTAAGTCCTAATTCATTCGCATGTTCCACTGCTGCGGACAGAAGGCGAAATCCCAGTCCCGACTTCTGGCTGCCAGGCAAAAGATAGATCCTTGAAATTTCCGCGCCGCGGCCTTCGTGCGTGATCGGATTTCTGGATTCGACCGTCATTGTTAAGAATCCCACCACGACCCCAGAAACCTCCGCGACCCAAAGCCTTGTGTCAGTTCGTCGTAGCAATATCAAAAATGCTGATGTGCTGAAGGTATCGAGCTGCTGGGCTAAGGCTACACAGTCGCTCCATAAGTAGTGATAGGCTGCTGCATAGGCAGCAGGACCAATCACACCTAACGCCTTTGCATCGTCCACACGCGCTCTGCGAATTTTTACCACTCCGTCCACTCCGGGGCCTCGCACAATTCAGATGGGTCGCCCGAGAGTTTACCCGCACAGTCATGCGCCCGCTTTTCTCGACTGCTGCCCGGCGTGCTGTGATTCGTTCGCTCTTCGCGAAGATTGTAGGGCCTGCCACGGGCAGGGATTTGTGGCAGACGACTCAAGAGAACAAGGGTGCTTGGAAGACTAGTCAGCCTTAAGGCACCCACCGTTGTGTGAGTGCGATGATCGGTCCGAGTGGAGCGAACGTGCCGCCGCCGATCTGTGCTGGCTGCGATAGCCCCCCTAACCTGCCCTTGAAGACCGCCCCACTCTCGGTATCTGCGTCAGATTCTGACCTTCAGTTCCCAACCTGGGGATTAACTTAGCGATCAGCGTTAGTTTATGACTTTCAATTCCTAACTTCGGGTTTAAGTTAGCATTCAGCGCTAGTTTCTGACTTTCAATCCCCAACCTCGGATCTAAGTTAGCATTGAGCGTTAGTTTCTGACTTTCAATTCCTAACCTCGGATTTAACTTAACCTCAAATCTCAATATTGGAATTTAAGTTTTTCCGATGTTTTTTTCGCGTCACCCCCATTGCACAAAAAAGCCAAAACCCTTGCAGGATAAGGCCTGCATGGAAGACCATGAAAAACCAAAGGTGTCCACGCGCAAAAAAAAACACAATAAGTCGATGTTTTACTTATTGACGAATTTACCGGTCAAGCACTAACGTATTAAACAGATTCACCACCACTCAACACAGCATCGTCAATTCAGACGGCGCCGAACCATTGCGAGAAAAAAAACATGCTCAGCAAACTAATCTTAATCGCCATCATCGACGCCATTGGTCTTACCCATTACATACTTGAGCTATACGCAGCAGGGCTACTCTGGTAACTAAAACAGCCCACCTAGCGAAGACGGAATCCACTTCATGACGACCAACTCACTGGTCACCTCGGCCTTTCCTTGGCGCTGGTTGGTGTTGCTGTAACGAATGTCCAGGTACTCGAAATGAAAGCCTTCGAAAGCACGTCGGATATCCAGGTGGTCGTTGATGCTGACCATCACCTTGCCCTTGCATCGCCGCATAAACTCAGCCATGCGCTCGTAGTTCTCGAAGGGAAAATCGCCTCCATACCCAGCGGTCTGCCAGTAGGGTGGGTCCATGTAGTGGAAGGTGTGCGCTCGATCATAGCGCTCGGCACACTCCAACTATGAGAGGTTTTCGACATAGGTCCCGGCGAGCAGTTGCCAAGCAGCCGAGAGGTTCCTCGATTCGCAGCAGGTTGATGGCCGGATCGGTTGTGGCGGTACCGACCGTCTGCCCGGTTACCTTGCCGCCGAACGCATGCTGCTGCAGGTAGAAAAACCGGGCAGCGCGCTGGATGTCAACCGGCGAAGACCATGGGCGTCACTCATTACGTGGGGTTCCACGTCATACCCCCAAGCGGCCGGACCTTGGCGCCCTCTACTAAGTACCTGTCAATCATTTCCCGTACGCTATGACCTTTTCTATTGGCCCGCTCAATCGCACCAGGCTCAGACAACTGGGTTTCCCGTCGCTTCGACCATGCCTGGGCAGCCTACTTACGGGCGAATGTCCGGTTCTCTTGGTAAACTAGCTTATCGTCACGATTGATACGAATCTGGACGGTGTAGCTGGTTGTGCCATCGACCTTTTTGCGTGCTCTGATCGTTGCCAAGTGAAATTGGTACACGTCGATTTTAGATTGGTACATTGCACCAAGCACTTGGTAAAAACGCCCCCCCGAACATCGATACAAAACACGTTGGACGAAATGCCTTTAGAAACCGCTGCAACCTCCGTAAATACTCGCCCTGAGCCATCCCGCCGCTTCAGCGTGGCGCCGATGATGGATCGGGTCGATTAACGGGAAAGGCCCAGTGTTTACGGGGCCAAAATGACGCTTGAAGATTTGCTAAA